>JBGMRO010000193.1:0-7061 GCA_048061555.1 Thiohalomonadales bacterium
TAAATTGGAGTTGGGACGTAAATGTGTGCATAACTATTTTCTAACCTGAGCTTGAAATAACCATAAATAAATAGATTATTAGCACTTTTATTCTCGTCAGAGTGATGGCTCAAATTGTTTTGTAAGAATATGAATGATACTTTCTTAACGCTATAATTATCCAGAATTGCATGTGTCGAACACTCTAGATCAAATTTTATTGGCCGATTTATTGGCTGAACTACTGGCTGATTTAAGGCCTGAGTTGTTGGCTGAACTACTGGCTGAACCATTAACGGAAAATGAGTACATGCAGCTAATGTGGAAATAGAAAGTGAAGTACTAACAAATATTATGCTTATTCTACGCTTCATAAATTACACTTTTATTTTCTGACTACATCATGTATAAATTTTAGCGCATATTCCATTGGCCAGTTGGTTATTTTATTTACAGTTAAGAGTAAAAAGTAAAATGGGCTATGTCAACCCCAGCACAATCATCCATCCCATCACCTGAAGAATCGTGGTAGTCCCCCAAAATATGACACGCGGTAGCACAGAGATAGCTGTATAGTAATGCCCATATCGTTTAACGCTATGACGAATTACATGGCTTTCGGCGAACATCTCCCAGGCAGCAAAACAACTTATAAATACGAGTATCAACGTCAGGATAGACGGCTGCCCGTATACAAATAACAGACCGTATAATAGTGCCGCGTACAATAACTCCAGCGGTAACATCTGCAGGTGCCCTATTTCGTGCAAGGCGCTGAGGGTTTGGTAATGCTCACGGGGAAGCCCACGGCGCAATAACAAATTGACCACGGGTGGGTGTGTAATTAACATATCGCCATAACCAGCCCGGTGCCAATGACCCGGCCTGACATCTGCGACGGCTATTAAACCAAACCAGGTGCGGACTTTGACTACATCAGGTGGCTTGTTCATAAGCGATATCTGTAAGTTATCCGGCGACTATCTTTTTGACAGATCCAGATAGTTCCTCTTGGGTGCCCCCATGTATGACTGCCGAGGGCGGCCAATGCGTTGCTGAGGTTCTGCTATCATCTCCATCCATTGTGCTACCCAACCGGCCGTACGAGCAATCGCAAACATGACTGTAAACATATTAGCGGGAATACCGATGGCTCGATAAATTAGCCCGGAATAAAAATCGACATTGGGATAGAGTTTTCGTGAAATAAAATAATCATCCTTTAACGCGGCCTCTTCTAGCCGCAACGCCAATTCAAATAAAGGGTCATCCTTGTCGCCGAGTGAGGCGAGTACCTGGTGGCAGGCAGCGCGGATGACACTGGCACGTGGATCATAATTTTTATAAACGCGATGCCCAAAACCCACTAGCCGAAAAGGGTCAGATTTATCCTTGGCCCGAGCGATGTATTTGTCTATGTTGTCCACAGTGGCGATCTCTTCCAACATTCGTAGTGCTGCTTCATTGGCACCGCCATGTGCCGGCCCCCACAATGCGGTAATACCCGAGGCTATACAGGCAAACGGATTTGCACCAGAACTACCGGCCAGTCGCACGGTGGAAGTGCTTGCATTTTGCTCATGGTCAGCATGTAATATGAAGATCAGATCCAGGGCCTTTTCCGCGATTGGGTCGACCTGATAGTCTTCACTGGGTACAGAAAACATCATGTGTAATAGGTTACCCGTAAAACTCAATGAATTTTTTGGATAGACCAGGGGTTCTCCAATGGAATGCTTGTAACTGGCCGCGGCGATGGTAGGCATTTTCGCTAGCATACGTAGTGCCGCAATTTCTCGATGTTGCGGATTTTGTATGTCCGTCGAATCATGGTAAAAGGCCGACAATGAGCCGACTACACCCACCATGGTCGCCATGGGGTGTGCATCATGGTAAAAGCCCTTGAAAAAATTACGCAGACTTTCGTTAATCATCGTATGATGTGCGACACGAGAATGAAATTTTTCATACTGAGACGCGCTGGGTAGTTCGCCATATAACAACAGATACGCTACCTCAAGAAAATGGCTGCTATCTGCCAACTGTTCAATCGGATAACCACGGTACAATAAAACACCTTGATCACCATCGATATAGGTAATGGCGCTACGGCAACTAGCGGTCGATAAGAAGCCAGGATCCAGCGTAAAGTAGCCAAATTCTCGGTATAATCGACTGATATCCATCACAGGTGGCCCGAGGGTGGGTTGCTCCACAGGCAATTCGACTGTTTTACCGGTGTTGGGATCGGTAAGGATGAGTGGTTTATGCATTATAGCCCTCCATATTTCCTTAATCGATGACAGCACGTACCTGCGCAGCGGATTTCTCCAGGGCCGTGGTCTCTGCTTGTGTCAAAGGCAATTCGATCACACGTTCGATACCTTGTGCGCCAAGTATTACCGGCACCCCCAACGCCAATTCCCGTTGCTGGTATTCACCATCGAGTATAGCAACACAGGGTAACACACGACGACGATTTCGCGCGATAGCGTCCACCATGGTAGCAACGGCGGCCGCTGGCGAATCATAGGCACTGCTGGTTTTTTTCAATGCCAGTATTTCTGCGCCACCTATGCGGGTATGTTCCACCAGTTTTTCTATGCGCTCGGCATCCAAGAATTGCTCGATCGGTACGCCATTGATACAGGCATAGCGTGTCAGCGGTAACATCGCATCACCATGACCACCAATGACGAGAGTCGTAATGTCTTTGGTGGAAAATCCGGTCTCCAGTGCGATAAAACTCGCCATGCGTGCCGCGTCTAATACACCCGATAAACCAAAGATTCGATTACGCTTCCAGCCTGTTTGTCGCCAGGCACGATAGGTCAACACATCGACTGGATTGGTGACCAATAACAACATTGATTGCGGTGCATAAACTAATATGTCCTCTACCACGCCCTGTAAGACCTCGGCGTTTGCTTTTATGAGTTCATCACGCGACATGCCAGGTTTGCGTGGCAATCCCGCAGTAAAAATCACTAAATCAGCGTCTCTTAGCGAGTTCGGATTGCTACTACCATAGACACGTGTATCAAATCTGAACAACGGTGCAGTTTCCTGGATATCCAAGGCGATACCCTTAGTCTTGTTTTCGTCACGCCCGAGTATAACCAGTTCACGACATAACTCGGCCTTAGCGATTAATTGTGCGGTGGATTCTCCCACCCGCCCAGGACCCACTATGCAAATCTTTTTCACGGCCAGCTCCTTTGGAAGTTATTAATTACCCAAGTGTAGCGCCAAATAGGTGTTGCCCAGCCCAGCTATGGAGCCGGTTTTCGACGTGTAGTGAATGACATTGCATGATTGCCGGTGCCTGCCGGACAATGTATATTTCGCGTGATGTTAACTATAGTAGGAGTATAACACCTATGTTTTACACATAAGTCAAGATAGAAATCTACTTATTCGTGACCCTGCTAGCGGTCAAAATTCTACTACCGCGCCCAGATATAAAATATTGTTTTCGTAGGCCTGTATCGCTTTGTTAGAATTATGTTTGATTATTTGATAAGACAATTTAACCATCCAACGACTGTTAACCCGCCAGACTAAGTCACTGATGAAGACCTTTCTATAATCGGTACGCTGAAAAATAATGTTTTCTAACAGACACGGGCGATTGGGATCAGTATTGGGAATACAAGGATCGATTTCTACTTGTTCCAGCGCTTCAGAATAGGTATCGATACGATTATAGCGATCAAACTGCAACCACAGCGAAGTTGTAATATTCAGCTTAAGATCTATCCCGTATCGGTTCGATATTGGAGAATAGCTAATACGGGTACTACCATCGGTATTTTTTATATCGTCTCTGTCATTGACCTCAAAGCGATAATCGAGTCCAATTTGTACAAATCGGTTGATTCGGTAACTGAGCTTACTCTGAAAATGGTTGAGCTTACCTTGTAGATATCGATATGATGAATTATCTTTGGCAGTAAAGTCCTTTACATAAAACTGAGATGAAAAAATAGCGAACCGAGTCACTCGAAATGTACCCTGTAGTCTTACACCCCAGGAGTTAAGGTAACTTTTATCTCCTACTTGTATAGATTCTAGATCGGTTGCGATCAGGTATAGATTTCCGCCTTCATTCGAACGGACATCCAGGTGAATATTTTGTTGTCGTACATTATATCGTACTTGCTCCTGGTAATTTTGAGCATAGAGATAACCGCCTAGATTGATCTGTTTGTAGAGGTTTACGTTTGCGACTACATTAGTTATCAGATACTTATCTGTTATATTGGGTTCGTCTAGCGCAGACCCAGCAACATTCCTATAATTCTGCCCGACACCGAGTCCGGGGCGCTGTGTACGTGTCACATTGTCGTCTATGCCAATGTTAATTTCTGCCCTAGCCGTCCAAATTTTTTGTCTACTTTGAGGTGGCAATTTCGCCATGCTTTTGAGTCCATGCATGGCAAGTAATTTTTGTTTTTCAGTAATAGCTGAATTATAGGCAAGTTGATATTGATATTTCGCACTGTCTAATTGGCCCAGCTTAGTATAGATAAAACCGCTATTAAAAAACGCGGCCGACGCCAATTGAGGATCTTCTATGGCCAGGGCAAGTTCAGATAGTGCCTTTTCGTAGTTATTCAATTTGTAGTAAGTAATACCAAGATTATAATGTAATTTCTCAATACGCTTACTAATAGTAAGTGCTTGTGTAAAATATCTCAATGCAGATGGTCGTGTCTACCAATTTATCGTCGGATTGGAATTGTGTAGATGCAGGTCTAGCAGTCTCGCCAGGAGATACGATAGTACAATATATTACTGGAATCATGCTAACTGCAGAGGATGGTGGAGGCCCGAGACAGCCACCGCCGCCTGTTTTTGATCATACGCTTGTAATGGGTCAGGCCTGTAGCAATTGTCATACAAAACCACCGTTACATATTAACTCAGGTGATAATTGCGAAGTCTGTCACGATCCGGGCAGTTGGGTTTTCCCAGCAAATCCACCTGAATGCGTGGGCCTACCCGTACTCGGTGCACCGCCTTGTTTCCCGCTTGATCCATGCGGTGTTATTATCGACCCAAACTCGCCGAGAGTGCCCTGCATCCCTCCGGTAGATCCCACACCGGTGCCACCACCAATCTCACCCTGTAACTTAATCGATCCTTTACCCGGTGAACCTTGCATTCCACCAACCGATCCCGTACCACCGCCTCTATTGCCATGCAGTGTGGTTTTTCTCATACCGGGTGAACCCTGCATACCCGTCGATCCGGCACCTGTGCCACCGCCAGTGCAGACCCCGCCTTGTGGTATCGTTGATCCAAGATTGCCAGGCGAACCCTGCATTCCGCCGGTCGACCCGAACCCTGTGCCGCCACCCGTTTCGTCCTGTAATGTGATTGACCCATTACCCGGTGAACGCTGCATTCCTATCGACCCCGCACCACCGTTGCCAATCCCGGTAAATGGCGCGATATAGATTCTAGTCGAGTATTAAACTTCTAGAATATCTTTGATATCCCCCTCATCATTTCGATCTTGGATACGATGAGGGGGATAGCACTACGCTTTAGATCCAGACGTAAGTTTGAACTGACCGACTAAGCCTCGCAATTCTTCGCCGAGTTTACGTAACTCAATGCTAGAGGTCGCAGTCTGCTCGGCGCCAGCAGCAGTTTGCTCTGAGATCGTTTGTATACTGGTAATACTTCGATTAATTTCTTCTGCGGTCGCCGATTGTTCTTCGGCCGCGCTGGCAATTTGCGTATTCATGGCCTGGATATCGGCGACTGTTTTATTAATCGTAATCAATGATTCGCCCGCCTGTCCCGCTTGTTTGACGGTAGATTCGGCCTTTTCCCGACTCTGCCCAATTATCGTAACCGCTTTTGAGGCACCATTTTGTAGCGTCTCTACCAAGGCCTCTATTTCTGTGGTTGATTCCTGGGTCCGTTGTGCGAGTGTGCGCACTTCATCTGCCACCACGGCGAAGCCTCGCCCTTGCTCCCCGGCACGTGCGGCCTCAATTGCCGCATTTAATGCCAGCAGGTTAGTTTGCTCTGCAATTGTTTTTATGACATCGAGTACGGTATTAATATTTTGACTATCGCTCTTTACTTTTTCAATGACATCAGCCGCACCTTGTACATTGTGCGCGAGTTCATTGATCTCGGTGATAGTTTGATCGACAACATGTCCACCCTTGTTAGCCTCAACATTGCCTACATCAGCGGAATTTGATGCGTGCTCTGCGTTAGAGGCCACTTCGCGAACCGTCGCAGACATTTCATTCATTGCAGTAGCAACTTGCATAATCTCACTCGACTGGTTTTGAACTCCCGCGCGGGTCTGTTCTGTGACTGCGGATAATTGTTCAGCCGCGGTCGCCAATGTGTCTGCTTGACGGGTCACCTGTTGTACAATCGTAGCTTGATTCTCAACCAAATGGTTAAACGCAACCGCCAAATTACCCACCTCGTCTCTAGAACTCACATCCGCTCGAATAGTTAAATCTCCTGTTTTCTCAACTTGTTCAACCGTCGTTTTCAAATTGGTAATCGCACGGCTAATGAGTCTACTTAAAAATAATGAAATAAATATTCCAACCACCCCCAGGGTAGCTAAAAGAGAATACAGGGAGATGCTAACCATGGTATTGGAGTGATGCACCTTCTTGGCTAATTCTGCGGCTATCTGACTATGTTCTATGAATTTATTCTTTAATGATTTTAGTATGTTCGTTGCAATGGCATCGGCTTGACTGAGCAGCATATTACCCTGATTTTTTTCATTGTCGATAAACGCCAGGTAAGTTTGTTGAATCTTTGTATAATATTTTTCCATTTCTGGGGCAAGTTTATTAATATCGGCGCCAGAAAAACTACCCATTGTCTCTATTAATCGCCTGTATTTTGCATCTCTTTCCTGCTTATTGCGGTCTAAGAATAAAAACGCATATTTGACCGAAGCTAATTGAAACTCCAGAAACAGAGTTTCAAGATCGGCTAATTCTGCCAGGGCATCTACCGCATTGTCCTCTTGATATAAAAATTGCTGATTCCGTTCTAACTGGTTTAGCGCAAATACTAGTACGAGCAGC
>JBGMRO010000194.1:0-1349 GCA_048061555.1 Thiohalomonadales bacterium
TTTCTTCCCATTCATATTTTTCTAGGGAGGCAATATCGATTTCCGAATCAAAATGTCCAATATTACAAACGATGGCTTCATTTTTCATCGCAACCATATGCTCGTGATTGATCACGGCAACGTTTCCAGTGGTAGTGACAAAGATGTCACCCTGGCTCGCGGCATCGTCCATCTCTACAACACGGTAGCCTTCCATCGCGGCCTGTAGAGCACATATCGGATCTATCTCGGTGACTAATACAGTAGCACCCATGCCGCGAAAGGCCTGTGCGCAGCCTTTGCCAACATCGCCATAACCTAGTACCACACAGATTTTTCCGGCTATCATGACATCGGTGGCACGTTTAATACCATCGAGCAAGGATTCACGACAACCATAGAGGTTATCGAATTTACTCTTTGTTACAGAGTCATTGACATTCATGGCCGGAAACAGCAGTTCGCCGGCTTCTTGCATTTGATATAAACGGTGCACACCGGTGGTGGTTTCTTCGGTGACGCCTTGTATGCTCTTCGCCATGTTTTGCCACTTGGTTTTGTCCGTAGTTAAATTGCTACGCAATACTTCTAAAATGGCCACCCATTCCTCGTTATCCCCGGATTTTGCATCGGGGACCTTGTTGGCTTTTTCGAATTCGACACCTTTGTGTACCAGCAAGGTCGCATCACCGCCATCGTCAAGAATCATGTTGGGATAACCACCCTCCGGCCAGTTCAACATTTGCTGGGTACACCACCAATATTCCTCTATGCTCTCACCTTTCCAGGCGAATACCGGTATACCTTGGTCGGCTATCGCTGCCGCAGCATGGTCTTGGGTAGAATAAATGTTGCAAGATGCCCAGCGTACCTCGGCGCCTAGTGCGACTAGGGTCTCGATTAATACCGCAGTTTGTATGGTCATATGCAGGCTACCGCTAATGCGTGCGCCCTTTAATGGTTTGGATTCACCAAATTCGTCTACCAAAGCGACTAATCCCGGCATTTCGGTCTTGGCGATGGCGATTTCTTTGTGTCCCCAGGAAGCCAAAGATATATCGGCGACCTTGTAATCTTGTGCTAGTTTAGCGGCGGCAGGTGTGCTGCTCATGCATTTCTCCTAAATATAGTGAAAATCGTGATTCGTGATTCGTAATTCGTGATTCGTGATTCGTGATTCGTGATTAGAAGACCTTATTCCGCGTACTTTGCGGAATTTAGTGATTCTTATCTTAAGATTCGTGAAAATTATTACAGTCCGGCGGCGGATTTCAAGGCTTCGGCCTTGTCTGTTTTTTCCCAGGTAAAGTCTGGCTCCTCACGGCCGAAATGACCGTAGGCTGCGGTCGTGGCGTAGATGGGGCGCAAGA
>JBGMRO010000194.1:1449-7049 GCA_048061555.1 Thiohalomonadales bacterium
TCCTCACGGCCGAAATGACCGTAGGCTGCGGTCGTGGCGTAGATGGGGCGCAAGAGATCCAGCATCTTGATTAGACCTCTGGGTCTTAGGTCAAAAAATTCTTTCACTAACTCAACGATTCGTGATTCGTCGATTTTACCCGTGCCAAAGGTTTCGACGCTGATCGAGGTTGGCTCAGCGACACCAATGGCGTAGGAAATCTGGATCTCGCATCGATCTGCGAGTCCTGCTGCCACTATATTTTTTGCTACATAACGGCCTGCATAAGCGGCTGACCGATCCACTTTGGAGGGATCCTTGCCAGAAAATGCGCCACCGCCGTGCCTGGCCATTCCACCATAGGTATCGACAATAATCTTCCGGCCGGTAAGACCGCAATCACCCACCGGCCCACCGATGACAAACCGACCGGTAGGATTGATATGGTATTTGGTATTCTTATCCAACCAATGCTCGGGTAAAACCGGTTTAATAATTTCTTCTCTCACCGCCTCCTGCAGGTCTTTGTGCTTTATCGCCTCGGTATGCTGAGTGGAGAGTACCACTGCATCTATGCCGACCGGTTTATTATCTTCATAACGAAACGTTACCTGGCTCTTTGCATCCGGTCTTAACCAAGGTAATACACCACTTTTGCGCACTTCAGACTGTTTTTTCACCAAAAGATGGGCATATGTAATCGGTGCCGGCATTAAGACTTCGGTCTCATTGCTGGCATAACCAAACATTAGGCCTTGGTCGCCAGCCCCCTGTTCGTGATCGTTGGACTCATTCACACCTTGTGCTATATCCACCGATTGTTTATCTATTGAGGTCAACACTGCGCAGGATTCCCAATCAAAACCCATGTCTGAGCTATTGTAACCGATACGTTTGACTGTTTGGCGAACCACGTCTTGCATATCGACCCAGGCTGAGGTGGTAATTTCACCCGAGATCACGACCATCCCGGTATTGACCAAGGTTTCACAGGCGACCCTGGCGGTATTGTCTTGGACAAGGATCGCATCCAATATAGCGTCTGATATTTGATCAGCCACCTTGTCTGGGTGTCCTTCGGACACGGATTCTGATGTAAAAAGGCGCACATTGGCCATAAATAACCCTCAAAATTATAGTGATAAAAATATTAAACTACGATCCTAAAATCACGAAAATCGCGCTATATTTTAAATGGCATTGGGTATTTTCGCAACGGTAGAATTGTCCGTGGCGTAGAAATAATTGATCGATAATTAAACAATTCGTAATTTTTTTACCCAGAACCTTGAATGTACTTGTTTCAATTCAAATTTATCGGGCGCTATATTTCGCCGTTAGTACCCATCGTTTATAACTTAATTGTAATTTTTCTAGCGTCCTATTTTTCAAACTAGGACAGACTGATTACGACTCACTGCGCCCATAGTTGTCTTCAAAACGAACGATATCGTCTTCCCCAAGATAACTACCAGACTGCACTTCAATAATCTCTAAAATCAAGGAACCCGGATTTTCCAAACGATGCACCATACCCAGTGGAATATAAGTCGACTCATTTTCGCTGAGCAAAAAGGTTTCTTCACCACGCGTAACTTTCGCGGTTCCGCTGACCACGATCCAGTGTTCTGCTCGATGGTGATGCATTTGTAATGATAAACAGGCACCAGGGTTTACCTCGATGCGTTTTACTTGAAAACGCGGCCCTGCGACGACACCTTCATATGACCCCCAAGGTCGATAGACTTGTCTGTGAATAATACTTTCGGTTCTTTCTTTCGACTTGAGTACATCGACAATATGTTTAACGTCTTGGGCATTATCTTTGTCTGCCACCATGACGGCATCCGCAGTTTCTACGATGACAATATTCTGCAAGCCCACGGCCGCGACCAAGCGGTGCTCGGCATGTATATAACTGTCTGCAGAATTATGAGTAATGACGTCGCCATGGCAAACATTACCCTCACGGTCTTTCTCACTAACATCCCACAAGGACGACCAAGCACCCACATCTGACCATCCGGCATCCATTGGCACGACGGCGCCAAACGGTTCGGATCCTTGGCGGTCATCTATGGATAATGTCGCGAGTTTTTCCATTACAGCGTAATCGATGGAATCACTGGCACATTTATTAAAGATAGCCTTATCTACTCGGAAAAAATCAAGATCTTTTTGTCCGGCCGCCAACGCATCGGTACAGGTGTCATAGATATCCCTTCGTTGTTTTTTGATGGCATGTAACCAACTTGAGGCCTTCATCATAAACATGCCACTGTTCCAGAGGTATTCTCCAGACGCTAAATAGGCTTCTGCGGTAGTTTGGTCGGGTTTCTCCACAAATCCGGCGATGGTTTTTACCTTGCCCACCCCGCCCTCCGAACCGACGTCACCGCCCGTGCGAATATAACCATACCCTGTTTCCGCGCAATCCGGCACAATACCGAACGTCACCAAAGCACCCTCGACCGCCTGCTGATAACCTAAGGTAATTGTCGCATAGAGATCGGGTAACTGACGAATCACATGATCGGCAGGCATAACCAATAAAATATCTTCCTGGCCGTCTCTTTCACAGCTTAAGGCGGCCAAGGTCAAGGCCGGCGCAGTATTTCTACCTATCGGTTCCAGAATAATCTGTGATGCGAGTTGATTAATTTGACGAAGCTGTTCAGCCACTAAAAAACGATGTTCTTCATTGCAAACGATTAATGGGGACAGTACTTTAGGATCAGCGGATGTAGAAGTAGAATGTAAAATTGCCGGCTCAAAATCCTTCAAACGACTCACAGTTTCCTGCAAGAGTGAATACTCTCCCAGTAAATTGAGCAATTGTTTAGGGTATTGTGAACGGGATAGTGGCCACAAACGGGTACCCGATCCACCGGAGAGAATCACAGGCTGTATATTCATAAGCTAATTTATCGACTCTAATTGCCGATTATCGGCCATTTTTTCCTTCACCTTGCCAAGAAACTCCGCAATAAACATCGAAAATACTGCCAAGATGCCCCCAACCACGAGCGACAGAATTAGAATTGATTTGCCAGATATACCAACCGCTAGTAATGATTGCATCGGGGGCACTATTGCCCGTGTATCACACATACCGAAAACAGCAGCAAACTACTCTTTGACATTCTAACGACTATGGCAGTCGGCATTCTACGAGAATTGCCCGGAAAACGCCACTCTTCCGGGCAATATGGGAAAATTACTTGTCGGAATTGAGAGATATTAACTTCTCATTCTTTGACAGCGTCTTTTTGCCTATCCCCTTCACCTTGAGTAAATCCTTAATTTCTTTAAAATCGCCATTCGCCTGGCGATAGGCAACTATGGCCTCCGCCTTTTGCAAACCAATGCCGTTAAGAGATTTTGATATCTCTGGTGCAGTAGCCGCATTTATATTGACCACGGATGCAGCCGCAAACACGCTCGTGGAAACCAAACTACCTACTAATAACAGCAGAAATATCGATACAACAGCAATTTTTTTCATAACGTCCTTCCTCTTAATTGATTTTTTTAAAATACAACAAGAGGCGATACTATAGGTTGACTTGCTTGATGTCAATAGAGTCATCTTATTTGTCTCACAAACAAACCAAGCAAAGGTGTAATGTATAGATTAATGAGTTTATCTGGCCAGCTTACCTACCTAATCAGGAGCGTTTTATGCGAGCGTTAATGTCAACCAGTGCTTGCAGGGGATCACTAGACTGATAGATTGGACGGCCAATAACCAAATAATCTGCACCTTCGTCTATTGCTGCTTCTGGAGTCATAACACGATTTTGGTCATCCTGCTTGGCACCTGCCGGTCTAACACCGGGAGTGACTAACCGAAACGATAGCCCGAGTTGAGCCCGTAAGCTTGCGATCTCTAGCGGTGAACAAACCACGCCATCCATGTCGCATTGCTGCGCCAAAATCGCTAGACGATTGACCTGTGCATCGGTGTCAGCGGTAATACCGATATCCGATAGATCACGGGCAGTCATACTCGTCAGTACCGTAACCGCAATCAGTAGGGGTTTTGGGGCGCCCTTACTGGATGAATATTGATCAATACTTTCTCGGGCCGCCAACATCATGTTGCGTCCACCACTCGCATGTATGTTTACCATCCAGACACCCAACTCAGCAGCCGCCAGACAGGCCTTGGCAACGGTATTGGGTATGTCATGAAACTTCAGATCAAGGAATACATCAAATCCCATTTCGACCAGTGTCCTGACAATCTCAGGGCCGCCACGGGTAAACAACTCCTTACCCACTTTAAGTTTACACTGTTGCGGTTCAAGTCGACTCGCTAGATCCAGGGCTTGCTGCGTCGTGGCAAAATCGAGGGCTACGATGATTCTGGTATCCAATTTCCTTCTCCTACTTTTTTCTTAAGTTACCAAAAAAGAATGGTTATTCGTTATTTCCATCACCTTGCACCGGTTTAATCGAGCTCCAATGTCTACAAGTTGGACACAGCCAATGCAAGGTCTTTCCCTGAAAGCCGCACTGTGTGCAACGATAGGGAGCTTGTCTTTCGATAAGTCGGTTCACGACCGAATTTATATCGGTGAGAGTCCTGCGGGTCTCACCATTGCTTGCGGCTATCTGTAATTCGATCAATCTTGAGACACCCTTGATGGAAGGCCTCTTTCCCAGTGATGTCAACATTTCTTGGGCGGCGGCACTCTCCCCGGCTTCCAATCGAGTCAGTTCTGCGAGTGCCAATGCGGCCGTGGCACCACCATAATTATTTGATACTGTAGTAAGATAAGAACGAGCCTCGTCACTTTTTCCCAATGCCTGGTAACACTGTAATATGGGTTCAACGACCTCAGACACATAGGTGGCATCTTGATTCTCGACGAGTCTAAAACTTTTGATTGCAGCTTTATAATTTTTTTCATCCCGCTCTATACCGCCCATCAATAACGTTGCCCTAACACAATTTTTATCATAGGAAAGGGCCCGCTTAATCGACTTCAATGCCAATTTATTTTCACCATTCTTATAAAACTTTTCCGCAATTTCGCAGCAGTATTGAGCAGTAAGGGTTCCAGAATTTTTGGAATTAATACTATCGAGTTTAACTGAAACATCAATCGCCTTTTCCCAATCCCGTTCTTGCTGGTAGATGTCCAGTAGATTACCTAGCGCTATCTCCTGGTGCCCATCGTCCTCCACCAGTTCTAAGAATAAATTTTCAGATCGATCCAGGAATCCAGCGCGCATATAATCCTTACCTAATTCCAATAATGCTTCAAGTCGCTGTTCCTTCGTCAGGGTAGAACGCGCGATCAAATTTTGATGAATTCGGATCGCTCGATCGCCTTCTCCTCTGCGACGGAATAAGTTTCCTAAGGCAAGGTGAGTCTCAACCGTATCATTATCGACCTCTAGCATTTTGATAAAAATATCGACCGCCTTGTCGGGTTGTTCATTCAATAAGAAATTGAGCCCGGTAAAATATTCGGCAGAAAATTCAGAGCGAACAGAGGAGCGACTACTCGAATGACCTTTTTGTGCCAACCACCAGCCTGAAAAAGCAGCTACTGGAAGCAATAAAAACAGTAAGGTCTCTACGTTCAAGAAACACCCTTAAGTGGTAGCGA
>JBGMRO010000195.1:0-7022 GCA_048061555.1 Thiohalomonadales bacterium
TGAGGGTATTAATGGAACAATCGCAGGAACAGAGAAACAAATTGACGCTGTATTGGCTTATTTGCGGTCAGATACTCGTCTCAGCGATTTGAGTGATAAGCGTTCTAGCTGCGATGAAATGCCATTTTTACGTATGAAGGTTAAATTAAAGAAGGAAATAGTCTCGATCGGTTTAGCAGAAATTAGCCCTACTAAAAAAGTAGGTCAATATGTAGAGGCAACTGATTGGAATCAACTCATTTCAGATCCCGACGTATTGCTCATTGATACACGTAATGGTTACGAGGTCGATATCGGCACATATAAAGGGGCAATTAATCCACATACCGATAACTTTCGGGAATTCCCCAACTACGTCAATAAATCTCTAAATGTTAATAAAAGTAAGAAAATTGCCATGTTTTGTACCGGTGGCATACGCTGTGAAAAAGCCAGCTCCTTAATGTTAGAGTATGGGTTTAAGGAGATCTATCATCTAAAAGGTGGCATTTTAAAATACCTTGAAACCGTGAATGAAAAAGACAGCCTGTGGCAGGGCGAGTGTTTTGTCTTCGACCAACGCGTGTCTGTAAAACACGATTTGCAACACGGTACTTATCAACAGTGTTACGGCTGCCGGCACCCGATCGACGTGGTAGACATGGCGTCTCCGCACTATAAAAAAGGCATACATTGCCCGCATTGCATCAATGCAATCACCGATAAAAAACGCGGTCGATTTGCACAACGGCAGCTTCAGATTGATCTAGCAAGGGCACGCAACGAGAAACATATTGCGCGTTATTATCAACGCCACCATACCGTCAAAGAAGAACCGCAAACCACACCTACCACTGCCCATGCGATTGCTGCGGCAAAGAAATAATCCTATCAGTGTGATCTGTGACGTATCACTTTATGCTCGGGATGCCCCTAAATTACTCTAGTGCCTGTCCATAAACGAAAATTTACCTGGCCAATAATTTTTCTGTTGAAACACCCTATTGAAGCGAGGCAACCTGGCCGTTATAATACTTACGTAACAGCGCCATTGACTCGATATACTTTCAATGCAAAATCTGATATTATTTCAATCAATCAAGCACTTATTTACGATATCAACCATGCTTTAGCACCTAAGTATTTTAATATACTTGTCGCTAAACATAAGTAGTAACCATCCAATAGCAATACCGGTAGTAACGCAGGCCCTTTTGAATAAAATCTATACGTAATTCTTTGATTATCATCATGCTTCTAGGCATAGATTGCGTTCAACCCGTGTGTTTAGGATGCCTGTATAACAAACGACAATAAGGTAGTATCTATATGTTCGCATCGATTAAACAATCTTTATCTCATTTATTCTCCGGTTCAGAAAAGCAGGACGCATTTAGTATGGAACAACGCACTCGGGCGTTATTGATTCAAACACAACGTAACAGAAAGGCAGGCAAACAAATACAACAACGTGCACACCGCCCTATGGCGGCGGCTGCCACGCCACAGCCACGGGTAAATACCGTAGCAAAACCGGACATCGCAAATCAAAAATCGGGAAAAACCCCCGCATTGAAATCACGCTCAAATATTTCGTTGACCAACTTGAATTCAGACGTATTCTGACCTCGTTTTAAAAATAGCCGGTGGGGTAAAGTTACCAATCATATACACCACCGGTGCTTATATACCCATCACGAATAGGTTTCCCTGCAAATTGCACGTCCTATTTCCTCCGTGGCCGGATTGCGATTCCTCACAATAGGTCAACTATTACTCGTCATCGCGCCTTGCCACGGAGTAAATATGACGCACCCTTTACTAGGGAAATCTATCAGCGATGGGTATATCATTGTAATTTCTTTAAATAGACTACCGAAAATTCATATTCTAATAGATTCTTTGCCTTAGTTTTTACCGCTTGATCAAAATATCTAATGGCCTGCAATTTTTTCCCGTGGAATAAATAAAATTGCCCGATATAATAATAGGCTTCACAACGATGCCTAGCGTCCCAAGTCGATAACACCTTCTTTAGCGATATCAGTAGCGGGTCAAGTTGCAAATCACCCAAATAGAGCTGCGCAATAGCGCCCGGCCATTGCTGCAGATCTACATCTTTCAAGTATTTTCGTATGCGGGTAGTGTTTTTATTTGCATAGACTTCAGATAGATATAACCATAATATCCGATATATATCGTCTGGACGAAACCTTAAATACTGCTCAAAATCCTTCGCGGCCAGTAGGTAATTGGCCTGTAAAAAATATAATGCAGCGCGGTTTTTGAGCGCGGGCAAGTAAGCCGCATCTAACTTCAAGGCATACTCAAAATCTGCCAAGGCCTGTTTATTTTTTTCGATACGCGCATAGGCGACGGCACGGTGAACATAGGCTAACGCAGAAGATGGTAACAAGGTAATCGCCTGGCTAAAGTCCTTGATGGCGGCTTGATACATAAATAGTCGACCATATTCTAAGCCGCGCTCTATATAACGTGCTTGTAGATCTGATCGACTCAAGCGATTGGAATTAATGACTTTGTTATAGGATATTATAGTTAAATTTGACGTTTGTGGGTTAGCAAGTTCTTGCGGGCTGACAAAAAAACGTGCGGGAACTACTGCATAACTATTCATACTGACAAAAATAGCCTGCATAAGTAATATGGGCATTACTATTTTTTTGTGAGCCATGATAGTCAAAATTTCAATGGGTTACGGATTATCTACCTTTAGATTAATCTGTCGATCGAAATATTACCAGGCTCACCGATAACCATTTAACGATACATAACCATGACCAATAATTGCAGTTTGGTCGCCGTTTAAATTTCTGCCGGTCACATCGACTAAGCCTTTCCAACTTTTTATCGAAAAATCGAGCTCCTGATCAGGAAAAACAGGCGTCACGGTCAATTCGAATTCGTGCCTTAACAGTTTTATCGTCCACGCAGCAGGATAATTTATTCCTGATTGTGGACTTTGCCAATAGTCATCAATGCTTATTTCAACTTCTCGAGACAATATAGTCTCGTAACTGCCGTCCTTGTGTACAAGGTTACCCATGCTATTACTATCTTTCGAGTCATCTTCTCGACGTAAGTTCGAGAACATAAGCTCACGACCATCGTCTAATTGTAACGTAAATAGATCTGCGCCGACCAAACCTGGCTCCAGTATAGAAGTCGACCACTCATGGTCGAGCCAACTAACACCTGAGACACGAAATGTTTCCCCTTTAATAACCACCGTACCTGTGGTGTCTAATCGCGGCATCGAATAATAATACGATGCATTTCCCGGCTTTCGACCCATTTGAAACAAGCCTTCATTACCATTAAGTACAATAGATTTTAATTCATCTAAATGGAGTTTAATGCTTACCTTGTTGAGCTCAACTGATATGCGTAATGGCAGAAAACTTTCAGATATAGAGTCGACATTCCAATCGTCCACCCAGATGCGAACGCCGTTAGAACCACCCTTGCTATTTTCTCCCTTGCGAAGCGCCCCGGCCAATCCCAATGAATTGCGTTGAATTCGTTCGAAGGCTAAATAACGTTTAGTCAATACGTCGCTCACAGAGAATTGAGCTATATAATAATTTTTTGCACGCCAACGCGATTTTTTGCTTTTTGTCTCGTCCTGTGTACGTGCAAAATTTTTCCTATTAATGGAATTAGTATTCTCACCCGCCAAACCAACTCTAAAAATTGTCAGTTGGTAACCAAATCGACGACCAGAATCTGTCTGTACGTTCCCCGAAAAACTCCAGCGTTCTGATTTATATTCTGAATGCGCAACATGATCAATTGGGAATGTAAAACGGCGACCACGATACACACGGGTAAAATTTCCGGGTAGTGTACTTGACAAAATTTCGTTAAAACGAATCCCCGAATTTGAAGATGGGCGCGGTGCGGCAGACTCTTCACACGCTGACATGGCACCCACAAATACGAGTAGTGGTGCAATCCAAAATTTACCCATACCTATTATTCTTCTCTCAACAACCGAGCAGGCTCAACACTAGACATTCGTATTGCCGGTAAAATACCGGCAATAATAGCCGCCGTAATTGCAAGCACGACCGCTTGGACAATCACAAAGGGTTCAATGTTCATTTCCATACTCCAGCCAAACGAGCGTTGATTAATGACATAAATTAATATAGATGCCAATATGAGCCCTAAAGGTAAAGCGAGTATACCGGCCATAGCGCCCATCAACCCAGTCTCTCCACTGATCACCCACCAAACTTGACGAGGTGTAAGACCAATTGCCCGCAGTAATGCCAATTCTTTACTGCGCTCGATCATAATAGACATTAATGCGCTTAATATGCCGACAAAGGCCACGGTAATCGCGAGAACACGCAGTACATGAGTAATCGAAAAACTTCTCTCAAAAACACTAATGGATGCCTCCTTTACCGCTTTGTTTGAGCGTATGGACAGATCCTGGCGTTTTATATCAAATGTAGGATTTCGATACTGCTGGTTTACGATATCTTCGAGCTTACTCACTAATACTTCGGGATCAATACCAGGGTTCGCATACACACCTAATGACGTAATGGTTTCATCGTCCCAGAATTTTAGATAGCTGGCCCGATTTATTGTCACCACACCTTTTTCCGATCCATAATCTCTGTAAACACCAACAATTGGGAATGGAATTTGGCCTTGTGCCGTAGTCAGCAGGAGTTCATCACCCACTTTGAGTCCATTCCGATATGAATAAGGCTCGGAGATCAATAATCCGTGGTCACTGATATATGCAGATTTCGCACGTTTTGCATCGCCCTCGACAAAGGTAAACTCATCAAAATGTTGGCTTGGTACATCGTACACATGCAATTGCGTTACGCCCTTTGATGATTGCACTTGAACTTGTCGACTAATACTAATACTCTCCACTTCAGGCAATTCAGAAAATTCGCCCACCCATAGTTCTGGCATAGCCGCCTGTCCTACATGGCCAACTTCTCCAGCACGTGAAATATAGACGTCTGCTTGTAAGGTCGTATCTAACCAATTTTCTACTGAGGTTCTGAAGCTGGTAATCATAATCGCCACACCCACGGTTGTTGCAATCGCTACCGATAACGAAGTCACCGCAACGCCTGAGCGGCTAAATGTTGAGACCACTCCTCGCGCAGACAAGTTACCTAGCTCCCCAAAAAACATCCGCATAAGAGGCGCCACCAAAGAGACTAACCATAAGGTTAGTTGTGGTACCAGCATCGTAAAACCAATTATGATGACTAACATCGCGATAAAACTAAGCACCAAACTTGTTGAAGGTATCACTAACAACCCATATCCGATGGTACCAATGGCGATACCGATAAAAAATGACAGCTTTACCGTGTGCTTATAATTAGATTCATAATTGGAACGAATATTGGTTGTCTTAGGGGTCGATTTTGTCGCTTCATAGGCGGGAAAAATCACCGCGCACATACTGCCCAATAAACCAATCAAGACGCCTTTTATGATTGAAAAGGTGGAGACATCCAACTCATTTACAGTGAGAACAAAATACAAATCGTTGATAGTTTGTGTCACCAGATGTATCAAATTTGTCGCCAACAATATACCTAAACCGATACCTACCGCCGTGGCGATCGAGCTCACCAGTAGCGCCTCAGTCAATATTAGTATAAAAATTTGTTTACGTGTTACTCCCAGTGTGCGCAAGTAGCCTAAAATGTCACGACGTTGTACGACAGAAAAAGTCATTGTATTATAAATGAGGAAAATACCCACTAGTAACGCCATCATGCTTAGCGCAAACAAATTCAATTGAAATGCGTGAGTCATTTGCTGTAATGCGAGGTGACGTGATTTCGAAGACACGATAACGGCGTTCGCAGGTAATCGCTTCTCCATTTGGCGACTCAGCTGTGCGGCACTATGTTCCGGCAGTATCAAATCAATCTTACTTAACCTGCCCTGCATTTCCAAGAGTTCTTGTGCCGTAGATATATCCATGAAGAGTATGGATTCTAGCCCTAGCCTTTGTAATTTGTTCTTCGCTTCAACCACCCCGACCAACAAAAAATTATACTTTACACCAAGCACTTGAAGTTGAAAGCGTTTATTAACTTTTAAACCATATTTTTCTGCCGTAGATTTCAGCACGACGGCAGTATTTCCGCCAGCGACAAACGCATCGAGATCCAGCGGTTGCTTGCCACCAAATAAATAATCACGAAAGCCTTGTTCCGCAAATATATCGACCCCCATAATTCGAAAGGTTTTTTTAATTTGGTTATTCGCGCCTAGATAATTGCCATATCCTTCAACCATGGGTGCCGCCATACGAAAGCCAGTCTTTACACGTTGCCGTACATAAATTTTTTCAGGCAAACCTTCCTGACCGCCGATTATCTGATGGGTCGATAAGCCGCTAATGGCTTGGCTAGACAATTTAAACGCATTATCGGCACTGCTATTCGTTAGATCAATAGCAACCACCACAGCAACACCCATGGCGATACCCAGAATGGATAATAATATTTGCCAAGGATGACGTGTATAGTGACGTAGCGTCGCTTTCCATAAGTTCAAGGCAAGAACTCAATATTATTTGATGTAAATAAAGTGGCGCTACTCTGTGAAGGATCGAGTTGACTATTCGACATAAAATTTACGTTTGTAGCTTCATGTAGTTCGTTTCCCTTCTTATACTTAGCCAATAAGAGCTACGAAGTATGGTGATTTATCTAGGTTGAAAGAAAGCTACTTTTTAGTGACGGATTTTTTAAAGATACCAATCTACCGTAACTTCAAACCACTCGGGTAATTCTACATTGTCTTGGTAATTAGTTTTCCATCACGTATTAAGTAGACCTTATCCGCCATTTGTGCAATTTCCATACTGTGGGTAACAAGTACTAAGGTTTTCCCTTCTTTTTTCACGAGTTTTTTCAATAACCCCAAAACCGTTTTACTTGATTCGGTGTCTAGGTTGCCGGTTGGTTCATCCGCCAACAATAATTCAGGTTGATGTATTAATGCACGCAGAATTGCCACTC
>JBGMRO010000196.1:0-6964 GCA_048061555.1 Thiohalomonadales bacterium
CGATAAACTCGGCAGTTACGTATTGACGCTTACCGTCAATGACGGAACATCTGACAGCACAAACTCTGCCTTGGTTAAAATTACAGCCACCGTTAAAAACGTAGCGCCGGTCGCAGTTGTGGGTCCAGATCAAAATGTCACCACCCTCAGTCAAGTCACCTTAAATGGCAGCGCCAGTTCAGATGGAAATGGCGATGCAATCACCTATAAATGGAATATTACAACCAAACCCAGCGATACCAGTAAGGCATTGCCCAATGGCTCAAGTAACGCACAGCTGTCAGACGACACTGCGGTTAAACCCACGTTTGTCGCCGATGTCGACGGCACATACGTAATTTCGCTGGTTGTATCTGATGGCATTCTGGAGAGCACTCCGGGTACTAAGGATAGTACTGTCACGATAACCGCGAGCAAGGGTAACTCGGCACCGATCGCCGATGCAGGTCCGGACCAGTCTAGAATCGTCAATGATTTTGTAACTTTAGACGGCTCACGTAGTAGCGACGCAGACAAAGACCCTATCTCTTATGCATGGACTATCAAGTCCGTACCCAGTGGTTCTGCATCAGGCGGCGCTAGTATATTGACCGCTTTGACATACCCAAACACGATTAGCCCGACATTTACAGCGGATGTCATTGGCGCCTATGTCTTTTCACTAGTCGTCTACGACGGAAATAAATATAGCAACAACAACAACGCCGATGTCATTATTAATGTAGCAATCAATGCACCGCCTATCGCCGATGCGGGGCTTGCTCAATTAGTGACAACGGGTGGCTTGGTAACCGTCGATGGCGGCGCAAGCAGTGACGCGAATGGCGACTCACTCAGCTACACCTGGAGCATCAAGTCTGTGCCCGCTACTAGCGCAGTGACTATAGATAGTCTATCGGGTATAACATTTCGCGCACCATCGTTCATTGCTGATGTAGACGGCGACTATGTTCTATCATTACTTGTACACGATGGCAGCCAATTTAGTGTACTTGCAGCCCAAGTCACCATCACCGCGAAACCTCCCAATAGGGCCCCCAGCGCCAATGCCGGCCCGACCCAGACAGTCGATACCGGCACCACGGTCAGGCTCGATGGCAGCGCAAGCAGTGACCTAGATGGCGATTTGCTAACCTACGTCTGGCGCATAAGTTCCGCACCCGCAGGAAGTAAGAGTACATTGACAAACCCACTAACCGATTCTCCAACTTTTATTACTGATGTCGATGGAACCTACACATTCAACTTAGCCGTAAACGACGGCCTCCTAAATAGCACGATTAGCACGGTGACGATCAACGCCGTACCTATCAATAGGGCACCCTTTGCGGTAATCGTGGCTCCCACCGCGGCGGTTAGCACCGGCGATTTAGTGCAATTAGACGGCAGTAGTAGCAGTGACCCTGACCAAAACACGATAAATTTTAATTGGTCGATTTCCGCCCCCACCGGTAGCAGCATACTGTCGCTATCCAGTTCGACGGCAAAGATGCCAACGTTCACCCCGGATGTCGCTGGCGATTATACGATCTCCCTAGTGGTCAATGACGGATTACTCGATAGCGTTCAGAACTCAGTCATTGTCAATGTAAAAAAAGCCAATTTGCCGCCCACTGCCAATGCGGGGACTAATCAGCTTGTGGTCGCGAATGGCACATTAGTCACCCTCAATGGCAGTGGTACCGATCCGGACGGAAATCCCCTGACCTATCAATGGACGGTAGATTCATCGCCGATCGCGGCTAGCACGCCAATATTGAGCAATGCGAATATCGCCATGCCCACGTTTACACCGACGGCGACGATCGCCGGAAGTTACTCCTTTTCATTAATCGTCAATGACGGTACCGTCAATAGCGCCGCCAGCCCCGTCATTATTACGGTAACTGACCCCAACCAGGCACCTACCGCCGACGCAGGACTAAATCAAACCGTCAATAATGGCAGTGTAGTCACGCTCAATGGAACGGGAAGCAGCGATCCAGAGCAAAATACCCTCACCTATTTATGGTCCATGACATCCATGCCTGCGGGCGTAATCAATGCGCCGATCCTAAGTAGCCTAACATCGGCGACACCGACCTTTACGCCAGTGCTAAATATCTCCGGCATTTATACGCTCAGTTTGATTGTCAACGACGGAAAACTGGATAGCCCACCCAGCAACATCAATATTACTGTCAATGTCAATGGTATTCCAGTTGCCAATGCGGGGATAGACCAAGCGGTCTCTCCGGGTAGTCTCGTCACGTTAGACGGCAGCCTCAGTAAAGACCCGGACGGAACTGCGTTAACCACCCTGTGGTCACTAGCATCACCAGTCGGTGCAGCGATCACCTTGTCGAGCAATACCGCTTCCCGACCGACATTTACTGCCCCGACGACTGCGGGAGATTATACTTTCTCATTGATTGTCAACGACGGCGCGTTGTCGAGCACAGCCGATCTCGTCATAATATCCGTGATAGCACCCAACCAGCCCCCCGTCGCGAATGCCGGTAATACACAAATCGCCTCCGTCGGAGACACAGTCACCCTGAACGGTAGTGGCAGCACAGACCCAGACCCCGCTGACACCACCCTGAACTATCGCTGGACGGTGCTATCAAAACCGCAAAGCAGTAATCTCGCGACTCTACTCGCAAGCACCTCGAGCACGCCCACCTTTATCCCCGATGTGGTAGGAAACTATGCCTTTTCACTCATCGTCAATGACGGTAAGGTAGACAGCTTAGTTGCGGCCACGGTATCGATAGTCGTCGGACTCGCAAGCGAAGGCACGAGTGCCGCACCGATGAATATCAGTTTCGCGACTGCCAGTCTACCGAACAATAGATCTGTAGATACCACGGACAGTTATTATATCGTCACCGGCTTGACCAGTAACGCGAGCTATCAAATATCGATTACGGGGCTGAGTGATGATGCCGACTTGTATGTCTATAATGATGCGACATACACGGCTCCAGCAGACCCGGCGTCATTATTCTACTGCGATTCACGAAACTCTGGGACTAATAACGACGCTTGCTCAGCTAGCACGGACACTACAGCAACCGTTTTATATATCCGTGTTAGTGGCACATATACCAACTCAGGCACAACTTTTAGTCTAAATGTCTCATTGTCAAAAGCCGAGGGTAGTATAACGCAACCGGTGGCGTTAACGGCGGGAACGAGCACACCTTATGCGGGGCAGGTCGACAAAGGCTCCAGCTATTACACCATAGATGGTTTAAACAACTCGGGTTCCTACGTGGTCTCATTGTCAGGGCTCTCCGACGACGTTGATCTATTTGTCTATTCTGACGCCGCCTTCACTACAACGCTATGTCAGTCTAGAAACATTTCGATCATTACAGACGCCTGTGTTGCGGTTACTACGGGCACGGTGTTGTTTGTCAAAGTCGACGGTAGTTTTAGCCAGCTCAGCAACAGTGCAAGCTTTGTCATTGACGTGTCTGCACCCACGCCAGAGGGCAGCATAACGACACCGGTATCATTAGGTGGCGCAAGTGGCGCGCCCCTCCCGTATGCCGGTGTTGTCGATAAGACAGATAGTTATTATGCGATTGCCGTGAACAGCGGTGTGGGTTCATATCAAGTCAGAATCAGCGGCATGTATCACGACGCCGATGTCTATGTCTACAACGACAAGACCTTTAGTACGCTATTATGTTCTGGAAATAATTTTGTCTTCGGCAAGGAATCCTGTGTCCCTTGGATTACCGGCACTACCATTTATGTCAAGGTATCCGGTATCGATTCAATGGCCGGTGCAGCCTATGTCATCGAAGTGAAAAAACTGACAGCGCCAGCGGCGCAAGGCAGTTCGACAACGCCCATATTATTTGATATGTCTGATCCGAATTTTCACTTTCCGCAAACAGCATCGGTGGGCAATACCACAAACGGTACAACGAGTTATTATGCCGTGACCGGATTGACTGCATCTACCGCTACCACGCCATCCAGCTATTTTATATCGCTTGCAGCGTTAAGCGAAGACGCGGATCTTAGTATCTATCAGGACGCAACCTTTACCGCCGCGCCCGTATGTACTTCAGCAGCAGCAGGTACCGCTACCGAATCTTGCACGGTGAGTATCCCCAGTAACTCAAGTACGCTATATATAAAGGTGGAAACCTATATACCCACCACGATCAATGGCACCTATTTTAACTTATTGGTAGAGTAACCCCTAAAAACTGCTGCAACTACAAGAGGATCTCAAAATAGAATATTCAACATTACCATCATCACGATCAAAAATAGAATCGTCATAATACCGCCTGCGCGTAGAAAGTCTACGACCCTGTAGCCGCCTGGCCCCATGATCAATGCGTTGACTTGATGGGTGGGAATTAGGAAAGAATTTGAGGTTGCGATGGCCACGGTCAAGGCAAATACTGCGGGGTCTGCACCGGCACCGATCGCGATATTGACGGCCAGGGGTACCAGCAAAACCGTCGCGCCTACATTTGACATGACCAGGGTAAAAAAAGTACCCAATATGGCTACCGCCGTTTGTATGACCCATATGGGCATATCACCCACCACTAAAAGCACCTGTTCGGCGATCCATTTTGCCGTCCCGGTAGTTTCTACGGCGAGACCTAAGGGGATTAAGGAAGCCAGTAGAAATACCGTCTTCCAACTAACTGCCTTGTAGGCCTCCTCAATATTCATGACGCCTGCCAGAACCATACCCATCGCGCCCACTAACAAGGATACCGATAAACGCAGGTCAGTAAATAAAATTAGCAACAGGGTAATGGAAAAGAAAAACAGGGCATGGCCGATCTTATGGGTGCGCGCATCTTCTCGCGGAAATTCTGTGGTAACGACGACAAAATCTCGGTCTTTCTCCAGACGCGCCAAGGCCTCCCACGTGGTATGTACCACCATGGTATCACCCGACTTCAAGGGCAAATCACGAATCCCTTCCCCTTCACGCAACGTTTCACCATCACGGTGCAGTGCGACCATGGCTATTCCATAGGCCTTACGCATCCACACGTCACGGGCACTCTTGCCGATTAGGCTAGAACCTGGTGGTATAACGATCTCCCCGATACCTGCCTTGGTCGCAGATAAGGCTTCTGTAAATGATTCAATATTGTTTCGCAGGGTCAGCCCAAATTTTTCCACGAAACCATCCAGTTTATCCGGTGCCGCTAATATACCCAATACCGTCTCGGCCTCGATGCCCTCATCTCGTGCGAGACTGCCAGGACCGATGCGTAAATCAGCACCGCGTTGTGCGGCGACTACGCGTATACTTAATTGATGCTCGATATCGTCAAATTGTTTGCCGATTAGATCACTACCTTCCGGCACAACCACTTCGAACAAACCATAATCAATGCCATAGACGTCCTGAAAATATTTCATGGTATCGCTGACACTATTGCTGCTTTCATCTGTCGCCTTTCCCGGTAAGACAAAACGCCCAGCGACTACAAAGTAGATAATACCCGTAGTCAGCATCACGATCCCTAAGGGTGTCACTGAAAATAGCGACCAGGTCTTCATTTGCTGATCCACAGGTAGCGCAGTATTCGAGGTCAGAATTAAGTCATTCAGCAGGATCAATGGACTCGAACCGACCATTGTCAAGGTACCACCCAAGATCGCACAAAAACCCATTGGCATTAATAAACGCGACATCGGTAGGCCGGAGCGCGTCGAAATTCTTGAGACTACAGGTAGAAACAAGGCGGCCGCGCCGACATTTTGCATAAAACTAGAGATCACACCCACGGTACTGGAGATAATCGGAATAATACGTTTCTCGCTGGTCCCCCCTACGCGTAAAATAAAAGCGGCCACTTTACTCATAATACCGGTCTTGTCCAAACCCGAGCCGATAATCATCACCGCGATAATCGAAATCACCGCATTCGATCCAAAGCCGTCAAACAGGTGTTGATTATCCACCAGTCCCTGCTGCAGACCCATAATAGGTGCAAATAGACTGGTAAGCCCCAACAGCACCATAATCGAGACTGCCGCGACATCAACCTCCAGTACCTCAAAGGCAAACAAAAATATGGTCAACAGCAGGATGGCGGTCACCCAAGCAATTTCTATGCTTGGAACCAATGTACTTATATAGAGTCCAGCCACGCCAAAAATAACGGCTGCGATTATTTGTTTGCGAGACAGAAACGCCTTTGGCGTTGTACTCGTTTCTTCTTCAGCCAAGATTACCACTCCTCATCTATTTGTTTTTTAACAAGTTAATAAGCCGAGAACCTATCAAAAAGCTTCGTGACTTGAGTTTTTTTAGCCAGACCATCACATCCGCCAGTCGGATTATTTTCGACTATCGCCAACTATTTTTGATGTAAAGTGAATTCTGCCTATGGCCGTCATGATAACTGGATTTTTTCTGCTGTAAAGCCCCCAATCGGGTCAATATCCGGGGCTGAAGCCCCAGCTCTAGCTCAGTCTGCGGATATTCAGCTTCATGCAAACCCCACCCTTTTTGGAGGTGAGGCTTTAGCCTCGCGCTGTTTTTCGATCCCACGCACGCCTTGCGTGGGATCGAGTGATTCACCCGTTACAGTACCCAGTACGGATTCAGGTGGGCTAGGGCGAGTAGTTACGAAAAAGAAAAGTGGTATAGCGGTAATTAAAAAATATTGATCGAGACCTCATTCGAGGTGAAACCCGGGCCTTCGGAGCCAGCGGGTCGAAATAGCGCGATCACCTTGTACACCCCACCATTTTTCAGCTGATAAGTAAATTGTGCAGAGTTGGTCAAAAAACGTAGATCTTCGAACTGATACTCATAGTCGGATCTGGCATCAATATCCACCATACGCATTTCTGGATCGACCTTTCCCACACCTTTAGGCGCTACGATATTGCCAAGTGCATCTGTGACAATAAACGTTAGTACTAATCTGTTTTCTGGATGTTGAACTCTCAGGGTGTGGTGGCTAGGATTGCTTACTAT
>JBGMRO010000197.1:0-6905 GCA_048061555.1 Thiohalomonadales bacterium
GCGCTGCCAGCGATGAGTAACTCCGCTATCAGGTAACTGTGGAAATAATTTTCGCGCAATCGTCTATAGCGCGTAGTGAGTTCGCTGCCTAGGGCCATGCCGACAAAAAAGGTACCGACAACAATGCTCACCGAGATACTCGTACTACTAATGGAGAGCCCCAGCAACCTTACCCACACGATTTGGTAAATAAGTGCGGCCGCGCCGGATAGAAAGAGTAGCGGGTAGATAGTCATGGGGGATATGTCGTTGGTGCCCGGTTGTAGTTAGTGTCCGTCCACAAACGGTCTATTTCTCCAATCTCATCGTTGTGCCGATTTTTTAAATGCTCACATAGTAGTCTATGCTGCGCTTTAAAAAATCGGTACGCCTCGATCTTGAAGAAATATCCTCGTTTGTGGACGGACACTAGTTAGTCGCTTGTCAGTAATACCAAAATGGATAGAACGTCGACTAATTATTATATTGTGGCAATACCCCGATATTACTCAGTAATAATCGCTGATTGATCTTGGATGCAAAGTCTTTGCTGACAACATCGCGATATTTTTCCCAATTGTCGATGGCCAGATTATTGTTACCGCCCATATAGTGTCCGAGTAAAGCTGCCGAGAGTAGGAAGTCTCGATGCTCGTTTTTCGTGGCGACATCGTGTTTGAGTAACCATTCTGCGATACCCGCCATTTGTTTGAACTGTCTTTGACCTATGGCGTCGAGTAGGGAGAGCCAATCCTGTTGTTGTGCCGAGAGTCGATCTGAGCAATTGCCGTTTTGGATCGAGTTCCATATCAATTTCATGTCGCTATGATTCAAGAAGGGTTGGGTGCCGGCAGTAAAATCTAACAGGGTGTCTATCCATACCGCAGTCTGTACGGGGTCGCAATTGATGAATATTTCGACCAATTGTTTTAGGGCGGTCTGGTATTTCATCGGTATGCGTACCGTGTAGTCTCGATTGTAGAGATATTTGTTTTTGAGGCCGAGGGCAATTTGGGAGAAATTCGCCAAGGTCAGTAGCGTCGCATCGGTGCGAGTGGGCTGGCCAAATTGCAAGGGTTGTTGATTGTCGATTAAGCGTTTTACCGGTAATGCGGCATAAGAAGACGAGACGAGACTGGTCGCTGTTTGCCCCATAAATCGGGCCTTTGCGGCGCCGAGACCCAATACTGGATAATAATCGGAGTTGCTGCGCAGTGCATAGGAATTAATCAGTGCTGCGATCGATTTTTTGTCGGCTACTTTACGCAATTCAAAATCGGCACGATTGCTGATGTAGATCTTGTTCAGTTCTTTACGCAAGGGTGTAATCTCAAAAGGACGACTCGTCAAATTGTTTAGTGGCGAGTTGCTGGCAGTGATAAGAATATCATAGTCGGTTGCCGCATAGATGACGTAATACTTAAAGTGTTTGGACAAGGCCTTAATCACCGAGGCGACCAGCTCGATATTCAATTCATACAACTGCATCCATTGCACCAGAATGCCATCTTTCTGCATGTATTTTGGTAGGAATCGGTAAAATTCTTCACTGAACAGACTCGCCGTGCCGCTTACCCAAGGGTTAGACGGTTCGGAAATGATAATGTCATAGGATTTATTGTGGTTCGAGAAATAGGTCTTCGCATCATCGATATAGATATGGCTACGTGGGTCACTATAGGCACGTTCCACTCGCGGTCTAAATCCCTTGGCAGCCTCCACCATCGCAGGTTCAATTTCTATGGTATCGACAGATTCCATATTCAAGTTACTGAGCAGGGTGTGGGTAGTGAGTCCTGACCCCATACCGATGACGGCCGCAGTTTGTGCATTGGGCAAATAGGCCATCGGAATGGCGGCGGCCAATACCATAGTAGGTTCGTCGGGGCTCACTGGGCCGTTTTCGTTCATGTTGATATTCGCATCGACCTTGCCGTTAGTGCGAATATTGACATAACCGTTTTCATCTCGTTGTAAATCGACAGTTGCGACCTTACCGTCTTGGTGGAACAAGATCTCGGTATTATCGGCGGACAATAGTTTTCCTGTTCTGTAGACGCCGGACGACATCTTGTAGATATCCATATCGAGAAACAGCGCCGTGAAGCCTAAGCTCACTGCCACCGTAACCGCGCTGCCAAATACCCAGCGCCGATCGAAGTCTTTTTTAAGATAAGCGAACAAAAATACCGCCAAACACATATCGATAGCGGCACCGGTAGCGAGCAGGCCTTTTAGACCTAAGGCGGGCATGCCGATATGGGTGGCAAAAAATATGCCCACAATGGCGCCGACCGTATTGGCTGAATACACAGCGCCGATGGATCTTTCGCGATGACCGTTGTTAAATAAAGTATAGGTAATCAGCGGTAGGGTCATACCGGCGAGTATCGTCGCAGGTAACATCACCACCATCGCGATCGCCTGACTGGATACATTTAAAATAAAATATCCGCTATCAGTTTTTGGTAAAGAATTCGTGAGCCATTGCATCACCGAAAACGTAGCGTCATAAACAGGTAACGTCGCCAAGGCGAGCACCCCCATCGCTAATTGCACCATAGCCAGCGTCTTGATCACGTTATCGATACGTTCTATCCTACTTCGAATCCACAGGCCGCCGAGTGCCAGGCCAAGGATGAAGGCGCTGAGCATGAGTTCGAAGGCGTGTGTGGAACTACCGAGTACCAGACTCAGCATGCGCAACCAAACTATCTCGTAGATAAATGAAGCGGCACCAGTCAGGGCAGCCACTCCCAGTAATAATTTGAATTGACGGGACTGTTCGCTTGATACTGCGATAGTCTCGCCGTGGTCTTCGCTGCTAGTCTGCTGATTTTTTACCAATTGCCACACGGTAAATGCGATCAAGATATTGATAATCCCAGCCGTCTGTATGGTACCGGGTAGCCCTAAGCTATCGATGAGCCAGAATCCACTGACCAAAACACCGATCGCGGCCCCAATACTATTGCAAAAATATAGTCCGGCAATCGTTTTACCCGGGCTTTGCGGATAGGAACGCATGACACCGGCAGTCATTAATGGAAACGTCATGCCGAGCAAAATCGATTGAGGTAAAATGAGTAATGCTGCGATGAACCATTTGAGTAGCGCGACCCCATTGGCTGAATCAATGGCGGGAAATAGTGTGTTGTAGGCAAGCTGGATGCTGCTCTCGAATATGGGATGAAATATCAGTGCCGCGATGCCGATGATGGCCTCGGCAATGGCGTAAGCTAGCAATAGATTGGGCCATTTCGAGCCATACCGACTACAGATCCACGCACCGATGGCCATACCGCCCATAAAAATTGCCAGCACCAAGGTCTGCGCATAGGCCGCATGGCCTAGGAATAGCTTTAAATAATGGGCCCAGATAGATTCATAGATAAGACCGGCGAAGCCTGATATCGTGAAGATAATAAAGAAATATTTTTGCATAAAACCCTATCCGTTGACTGTGACGCCACATTACTGATTGATGGTCAGTAATGCAAATACGAAAATTGCGAATAGAGGCGACTCATTGCCACTTTTTGTGCTGTATACTGTCTATTCTCGGGTAGAGGGTCTGTAGCCTATATGATCAGTAGTGATTATAAGGCCCTATTTATTGTCAGGAAACGATTTAGCCTGGTCGTACGAAAAACGCTTGCAGAACACATGAAAACCTTACGACTATTTGCATCACTAAAATTAACCTTGATTGGCATGGGCATATTGGTCTTGGGTGCTAGCTTGATGTATGGCAATCCGACGGATATGTCTATCTGGGTGGTGGTCCTGCCTCTCATGCTGTTGGCGGTCAATCTAATTGCCGCTATCCTCACGAATCCACGAATAAATGAAAACCCAGGTTTGCTGTTGTTCCACGTCAGCTTGCTGTCTATGTTGTTATTAGCCGCCATTGGCCGCATGACACATTTAGATGCGCAAGTGGAAATGTTACAAGGCAGTGCCTTTGATGCCGCTGCTATTATGGACGTTAGGCTTGGCCCCTTTCATGATCGGCAAGACTTGGCGCAGCTTCAATTTCGCCAAGGCCCTTATACCGTGCAATATGCCGCCGGTCTACGGCGTGGTCTGACGCATAGTTATGTACAAGTTAAGCGTGGTAAGCGTTGGCTAGAGCAGGTCGTCGGCGACGATCGCCCCTTAATCATCGACGGGTATCGATTTTATACCACCTTTAATAAGGGATTTAGCGCACTAATGACCTGGACCCCTAAGCGTGGCGAGGCCATCACCGGGGTCATTAATATGCCATCATATCCGTTGTTTGATTATAAACAGGATAACTTATGGGCACCGCCAGGAGAAGATCCGATAAAATTTTGGCTACGCTTGAGTACCGGAATGGATGAAAACGCGGCCTGGGTCTTGGATGGCCGCGAGGCCTCCGGTGTCTTGGTGGTCAATACTGGGCAGCGCCGAATTGAACTAGAAGTGGGTCAGTCGATGCAACTTAGCTCGGGTCAGCTGCGCTTTGATGAAATGAGCGTCTGGATGGGCTATCGCATCTATTACGACCCAACCATACAATGGATGTTTTTTGTGTCGGTATTTGGCGTGCTTGGATTGGCGCACTTTCTATGGAAAAAGATCAATTTGCAACCTTGGTTAGCCCAGGAGACGTTGGGCAGTCCAGAGGAAACCGTCGAAGGTAATGTAGCGATCGTCGATGCTAGTCCAATTAACGCTGGTTCAAATGACATTGGGGTCAATGATATCGGCGTCAATGACGCGAGTGCAACTAACAGTGGCCCAGCCAACAAGGATGCCACCCATGCCCAGCCTGTTACCGAGGTAGCGGGGAAAGTACTGCGAGGTGAAAATCGATAATGGAAGCGACGGAAATTCCCTGGTTATGGGCTGGGTTAATGGCTTATTTTGTTGCCACAATGGTGTCGATTTGGGGGGTGACCCCTCGTTTCGCCGGTGTACCCATAGTAAAAGGGCGCAGACACGAAAAAGCCGTATTAGGTATGCTTTTACTGGGTGTCTTATTATTGGCTATGGCGATTGCCTATCGCTGGGTGAGGATCGGCCACGGTCCGTGGATCAGCCTGTTCGAATTATTGATGAGTCAGCTGTGGAGTCTCGGACTCGTTTTCGCGCTACTCTATTGGCGACTACCGGGATTACGCCCAAGTTCGGTCGTGGTATTGCCAGTCATGTGGATATTAGGCTCCTGGGTATTGATGCTGGAACCCACCGCCAGCCATTTTCCAGCAACCTACTATAATGAATGGAAATGGATCCACGTGGGTCTGGGTAAAATTTTTCTGGCATTGATGTTGGCAGGTACCGGGCTTGCGGGTGTCATGTTGATACGCCAATCAGAACGTGGTGAGAGATGGTTTCGCCAGATGCCAGCGAATGTCATGGTGGATCGATTGGCCTGGCGTTTAATGATGCTAGCACTGGTATTTGATAGCTTGATGTTAATCGCAGGCGCGGTCTGGGCGCAAGACGCTTGGGGCAGTTATTGGCAGTGGGACCCCTTGGAGACTTCGGCCTTTTTGACCTGGCTGTTTTTGGCCATAGGTTTGCACGTACGGCTCAATTATCGTGTGCCGTTTTGGTTGAGCGGATTAATGATTATCGGGATATTTGCAATGGCGTTTGCTACCTACTTTGGCGCGCCCTATGTTAGCCCTGCCGCACATAAAGGAATGGTTTGATGCCGGTTAGACACGAAAGCCATGAAAACCTAGTGACCTTGCTCGCGATTGCGGTCGTCTTCGCAATGGTCGCCTTGGTCTCAAGAATGGTGGAGCAATACTCGGTGCCGATGATATTACCCGTGGAGCCAGTAGAAGGTTATGTTAGGCCGCAATCGCAGGCAGCCAAAGCCGAGGCCTTGACAGCGATGGCGCATCGCAAGCCGCAAATCAAACAACGTGACATGAAGACCATTAAGACGCGATTTGATCAAGCCGTAGCGCTGTTGCACAGTAAGCAATATGAGTATGCGATTACTGCGCTAGACGAGGTTTTAAAACTACAGGACGATATGCCTGAGGTCTATGTGAATATGGGTTACGCTTATTTTGGCTTAAAGCAATATCCCACCGCGATTTCGGCCTTCCAGCGCGCGATCGATTTACGTCCCGAGCAAACTAACGCCTACTTTGGCTTGGCCAAGGCTTATGAAGAAAATAATGAAATAGAAGCCGCGTTGGGGGCGATGCGTACTTACATACATTTATCCGACCCCAAGGATAAGTTTCTACCCAAGGCGCGAGCAGCGATATGGGAATGGGAGGCATCGTTAGGCAGGATCAAAGGTATCAAACCTGCACCGCAACCTGCGGAACCACTGAGGCCACCCTTGCTTGACCCACAGCCGACAGAATAAATCGAGTGTGTTTGACTACATGGCTGGTGGGAGCACGTAAATTACTGTTGCTTGCCACGGCGGTATCCATCGCGTTGGTCATTTTATCCTCGTTTAGTGCCTGCCAGAAAGATGAACCCGTAAAATCATTAAACATCGATTTAGGTCAAGTAGTGCCTGTATTGCCGGTATTGGATTTTGACGGTAAAAGTATAAATCTACAATTTAGCGGTAAGAGAGTCACCATACTCAATATTTGGGCGACCTGGTGTGGCCCATGTCGCCATGAGATGCCCAGTCTGCAGCGTCTTTCACAGCTACTACCTGCGGACAAATTTCAAGTCATCGGCATATCGGTGGATGACGACAGCCATATCGCACGCGAGTATTTACGTGACAAAAATATAACATTCAAAAACTATATCAATCCCGATAGGCGAATCGCCGACGAAATATTGGCGATACGCGCCTACCCGACGACATTCGTTATTGATAGAGGAGGCAAGGTGCGCCTAATTGAGGAGGTCTGGCGCTATTGGGATCAGCCGGATATTGTGAAGACGATAAAGGATAATGGGGCCAA
>JBGMRO010000198.1:0-6876 GCA_048061555.1 Thiohalomonadales bacterium
AAGAACCCTTGTTGCGATAATGCAGTATAATCAAATGAGTAGCGCGGCCTACTGCCCTCAAAACTAGACGCATCTCTTTTTTTGTCACTAAAAATATCGTTCGACACCTCCGGGGAAACAACGTCTTCCACAATATTTTCGGGTGCATCATAGTGTTGTCGGTCTGCCGTATCGGCCAAGGCAAAGTCTATATCGAGTTTATCCGAACCATACTTTGTGGATTTCTTAAATCGTTCAATCGCCTTTTCTATGCTACTCATTTGGAAATCGTCCTCATCGTATTTCTCACCTGGTCTTGTAGTTCAGGAGCAGAGGTTCCGACAAAAATAACACCCAAATATAATACACCGAGTACCAATCCGACCGATAAGAAACCACCAAACTCGATGCGTTTTTTCATTAATAATTGCGGTGTCCAAATGCGAGTAACACTTCCAAATACAGGCAGTCCTGTCACTTGCCGTAGTGTCCGTTGATCGTAAAAAACCGGCCTTAATTGCGACATTAAAAAGGCTATAATTAGGCCAAAAATCAATCCGCCAATAATCGCTGCGGTACTCAACAAGGCGCGTTTAGGTCCAGAGGGTTTTAGCGCTATTCTAGCATGATCAATTACTTCAAATTTGATATCATCGCCGGTATTCTCCGCTGCCTGGCCAAGTTTAGCAGACTCTAATCGTGAAATTAACGTGTCATAATTACGCTTATTTAAAGCATAGTCTCTATTGAGATCATTGAGTTTCGCCTCTATTTCTGGCACCGTGTCCGATAATTTTTGAAATTTTTCCACTCGTTTTTCATAGCCTTGCACGCGCACTTTGAGCGCCGAAACTTCTGCCTCTGCACGTCCATATTCAATTTTCATTTGTTGGTAAACAGGGTTTTTATCCAGCCTGGTATTGTTTCTTTTCGGAAGTGTCGCCAAATCATTTACCCTTTTCTCCGTAAGGTCCTCAATTCTTTCCTTAAGTGAAATAATTTGAGGGTGTTGCTCAGTGTACTGCAATAATAATCCGTTCAAATCTAATTGCATTTGTCGAATTCGATCATCAAGTGGGTGAGGGTAAAGTTGTTGCTCTGATTCATTTTTAAAAATTCCAAATACGGGTTCTTCTCCTAACATTTGGCTTTTCAATTCATCCCGTCTAAACTCAACCTCGCGCAATTCAAGTAATGCACTTTCGTACAGCGAACGTTCCACTTGTAATTTTTGGTAGTAGCCACCCGTCACCCCTGTCAACTTTCCAGCGTACTTTTTGGCAAATTCCCTTTTTCGTTCTTCTGCTGCACGGAGCTTTTCACCATACAGCTTAATTTGATTTTCAATAAATATCTGAGCAGAACTTGAATCAGTGCGTGAGCCTCCTAAGGTTTCTTCCACAAAAATCGTCACTAGCGTTTGCACGATATTTTTTGCGATCTTCGGATCTTTAAAGTTTACGGAGATTGTGTAGATATTGCTGCGTTTTGCCGACTGAATCCGAATTTTTTTTCTCAGCATTGCGACCATAGCATTCATAGAAGCAGAATCAGTAACAAGCAAATCTAAATCCGTTTCTTTAATAATTTTTTCAAGGATGGGTCGCGTAAGTAAGCGCCGCGTCATTAGCACTACCCGTTGCTTAACATTGGATTGTAGGGCCAATCCAGATAACAAAGGTCGGAGTAGAGAATCCGTATTAACACTAACTCTTGCACTTGATGAATATTCATCATCCAGCTGCATTATAAAAACCCAACCTCCAATTGCGATAATCCAGGCGGCAGCCATCGAGTACCATCGATAGCGCCACATACCCCTGAGGTATGTAATGAATTGCTGAATAATATCTTGTAAAGGCATATTTACTTTATCTCTAAGCCCTTGATTTGTTGGATGTCTAGACTCATGAACCTTCTATTTATAAAACCATAATGGGTAATTAACTAAAACCAGGATTCGGGTATTATCAAAATATCACCAGGCATCATATTTACGTTTGCAGTTATATCACCATCGCTAATTAAGGAATCGATTCGTACAACAAATTGTTGTCGTGTACCATCTTCAGTTGTTCTAACTATCGTAGAGCCATCACCATTAGCGAACTCGGTCAAACCGCCAACTTCGATCATGACATCAAGTAGGGTCATGTTTTGTCTAAAGGGTATCGCTGACGGTTTAGATGCTTCGCCGATTACCCTGACCTGCTCGCTAAAACGACCCACAAAACCGGTTACATTTACGGTTACGACGGGGTTTTTAACATATCGGGCTAAGTATTGTTCCATCTCCCTTGCTAATTGCGTGGGTGTCTTTCCACTTGCCTGAACATCCTCAACTAAGGGAGTGGTAATTCTTCCATCGGGTCGCACGGGTACTGATGTCGATAAATCCCCATTTCCCCACACAAAGACATTGATATTGTCCCCGGGACCGATAATATACATTGGTGCCGGTTCAATGGTATTGGTAGGTGTAGACGGGGGCAATTGTGGAGCACTCGCACAGCCACCAGTTAACGCTAGTAAGACGCCAATTAGTCCTTTGAAAATATAGCTCAACAGATTCTTGTGGGGAATAGTCATATATTTTATTGTTGTCATTAATATCATAATGTAATGGTAAAAAGGATTTAAATTTATTAATTTAAATATAAAACAGCAAGTTACGCAATCTTACAATAAACCCATGCAATATAATTAGACGATTATCATCATCTATCGTCACTGGCCAACGGCCACTTCGATTTGTAGCTGCTAATTTTACATGATATTAGTAGATATTACGAAATATCTACTAATTATGGGTGTGATATGAGTATATACCCAAAAATAACTGCCAACTCGCTGATTTATTGTAAGTATACTAGATAACGACTTACACAATCATGCCAATAATTAACACTGCACATCAGAATTTATACCACTTCTCAGCAGTATCATTGTTAGTCAAGGCAAACGTAGCAAGAGGACCCTGATGGCAAACCTCCTTAAATTATACCAATCCGATGTATAATTTGACTATAGTTCGCGGTAAAGTGCCTTCGCCTTATCCATTTCAGGAAACGTACTCCCGGACTTTATAACCTGATCTAACAGAGATTTTGCTTTGTTTGAGTCGCCAGTTTTATGCAGCGCGGCAGCTAGGTGATATTGGGCCTCTGCAACATTGGGTAGTAAATCACTCGCCTTCTTCAATATCTCTAGCGCTAGAGCCGTTTCATTAGAATTTTGATTTAACAATATCCAACCGTAAGTATCAGCCACTTCCGCCCTGTTTGGTGCTAACTTGTAAGCCGATTTCGCGGTCGCTAAGGCCCTTGAGTCATTAACTTGAACATACAACCATGCCAAATTATTCAAGCTTGGCACATGCTTAGGCCTCACGGTTAGCATAGTTTCCAATGTTTTTATCGCGGCTTCGTAATCAGTATTATTTTGTTGCGCTTCAGCTAAAAGCATAGAAACATCAAGGTCTAAAGGCCGCCTCTGAATCCAGGTCTCTAATATTTTCTGCACTTCTTTATAGTTTTGTTCTTTTTTATATGCATTAGCGAGCCGCATCACAATCATTTTATCTTGTTGTCTTCTACCTCCATCCTTGTACTCCGCTATGGCCTTTTTAATTTTATTTTGGGCCATAAAAATATCCCCCATTGCGCGATAGCCCACATTGTATTGCTTATTCTCTTTCTTTAGCTGCTTTGCTAGTTTAATAGCCTCAGAAAAATTTTTATTGCGCAATTCGAGCGAAGTTAGTACCATTTTCGCGGAAATATTTTCAGGCTGAATCTTTAAGGCTGTTTTAAGTGAGGTAATGGCATCTTTATTTTTATTGAGTAAGGCGTAAGACTTTGCTATTTCGATATAGGCAATGGGGGAGTTAGGTATTGAAAGTTGTAATTTATTGAATGTAGCAAGCGCATCTTCATAGTTACGTAACATTAACTGTAGCCTACCGACTACCAACAAAGATTTTGGACTTTTACCCGCATTTTCCTGTAACTCATTTACGATGGCGAGTACTTTGTTAAATTGACCAACGTTAATGTAGTACTTACTAAGTATTAGGTAAGGTTGTAACACAGTTGGATTTAATCGCTTAGCTTCTTGCACATAGGCAAGTGCTTTATCCGTGTCAGATCGACGTCCCGAAATTATCGCCTTTCCTAACAACGCGGATAAATTTTTCCGATCCTGTTTTAGAATACGCTCATAAAAACTCTCTGCCTCTACTATGTTATCGTTCTCAAGGGCTAATTGGGCAGAATACGAGAGTGCGGGAATAAATTCCGAGTCTAGCTGCAATGCCTTTTGTAGATATGATTCCGTCGTGAATTTCTGTCCATCGACTAATTCTACACCTGCGGCCAACGTATATGTTTTTGGGTTCGGTGTGTTTTTAATTAATTTTTTCGCCAATTTTCGTGCAGTTGTAAAGTCTCGTTTTTTTACGTGCGCAATTACCAAAAGCATATCACGCTGTAGCTGGTCGTTTCCTTTTAAAACTTGCAATTCACTAATAGCTTGATCGATTGCACCTTGTTGCATATAAGCATTTGCCAATTCTGCCCTGATAATTGAATTTTTTGGCGATGATTTAAGCGCATCCCTTAAATACTGGGTGCCTTCATTCACTGCCCCACTAGAAATGGTTGCCTTCGCAACCATTGCCAATAGTTGACCATCCTTGGTATCGTCATGTATCAAAGGTGAAAGTGTCTGTAAAGCCTCAATAGGTCGATTTTGTCGTATACGAGTAGCAGCAAGTATTTTGCGCGCTTGAATATGCGTTGGGTACCTATTTATAAAACGATTTAGATATGTATCAGCCTGCTCATAATTTTCTAAAGCGAACAGGTTTGCACCCATCAATAATTGTGCCGGCATAAATTCTGGAACTTCATTGACAACTTTCTGGAGCCGTAGCCTCGCTTTTTCGAATTTCTTGTCCTTAAACAGTAAATATCCGTCAACATATGACACAAAATAGTATTCTTTCAATTGTCGTTTTATTTCTGTTACGGTTACGCGAGCTTGCTCCAATTTATCTTGTATTAGCAATGCCTTTAAATAACTCATATAGGCATTAAATCGCAGCGTCGTCATCCATTCGCTGTTTGTCAATAGTAAAACTTGACTGAACGATTTTTCTGAATCTACGGTAGATCTCTGCCTAAATTGCATTAGACCCTGAATATACCAAGCTCGGACAAACTCAGGCTTTTCTTTGATAATTTTCGATATTTGTTGAAGAGCGCCGTTTAGGTCACCTGTCGCCGCCTGTTTTTCAATCTGAGCTAATCTAACTGCATCGTTACCAGGGGCAAGCTTTATCGCAGTGACCAAATCCGAGTTAGCTTCATTTGACTTCCCAAGTCTCGCCTTTGCTTTCGCTAAAAATATATGGAGTTCGGCTTGAGTATCCTTGGAAAAAGTTGAGTCAGATTGAATTTGTTCAAAAACATCAGAATATTTATTCTGAAATATTAATGATTTGGCTAAGCCAATAATTACAGCCTCATCATTGGGTGCGATTTTTCGAGCCTTAAAAAATTCTTTTTCTGCGCTTGCATTGTTCCCTATTTCTAGATATATCTGCCCCAAAAGCTTTCTTGCAGCCACGAGGCTCGGATCACCCTGCAGAGCATTCTTAAGGTCAATTATTGCGGCTTGTATTTTATTTTGCTGCTTGTATTCGACCGCATTTTTTAGGTATTCCTGCGGTGTCGATGTATTTGTACCACAAGACAACAGCGCCAACATTATTAATTGCAGCACTAAATTCTGAACCAGCTTACTTATTATTGTCATGTGCGACCTCTTCTCGGTATCGATGACTTGATTCTATTTTAGGTTTAGCTTGTTAATTAAATCATACAAAGTTGGCCGACTAACCCCCAGTATTTCGGCAGCTTTCGACATACTATTCCCACTAATACTCAAGGCGCGATTGATAGCTTTGCTTTCCGCAATTTCTCGAATCTGCCGAAGATCCAAATGCAGCTCTTGATTAAAGTTAGCTATATCAATATCTAAATCTTCCGACGTAATATATTTATCATCCGCCATAATCACAGCTCTTTTAATTTTATTCTCAAGTTCCCTTACATTCCCAGGCCAGCCATAAGATTCAATTGTTGCGACTGCCTCCTTCGTAAAACCTCGAATTTTCTTGGAATGCATCGCACTTATGTTTTCTAACAATACGCGGGCTATCATTAATGCATCGCCGTCTCTATCTTTCAAATTAGGGATTTTAATAGTCACTTCGCTAATACGATAATAGAGATCTTCTCGAAATATTTTTTCTGAGATCAGCTGGGTTAGATCTCTATGTGTAGCACAGATCACACGAACATCTACCGGAATCTCTTTTCTTCCACCGATCCTCTCAATAACCCGTTCTTGAAGAAATCGTAATATTTTAGCCTGTAGTGAAATGGGCAGATCACCAAGCTCATCTAGAAAAAAGGTACCACCATCTGCGTATTCTATTTTACCCTTTGTTTGCTTGTTCGCCCCGGTAAATGCCCCTCTTTCATAGCCAAACAGCTCACTTTCCAAAAGATTTTCTGGGATCGCAGCACTATTTATGGCGATAAATGGCTTGTTTGCGCGATCACTAAGGTTGTGAATAGCTCTAGCGACGAGCTCTTTTCCTGTGCCGCTATCACCTAAAATAAGCGCCGTAACATTGGTAGGCGCTACTTTCTCTACTTCCTTGCAGACCTTAAGCATAGAGGCACTTCCCGCTATCATGCCGTGCAAAGGAGAGGGTTGCTTAAGACTGGATAGTTTTTTATTCTGCTGCTCTAAGTCATACAACTTGTATGCTCGTTCAATAATGAGCCCCAACATATCTGGGTCAATAGGCTTTTGATAAAAGTCATA
>JBGMRO010000199.1:0-6873 GCA_048061555.1 Thiohalomonadales bacterium
CGATGGCTCATCCGGTGACAATAATTACCGCATTTGTAGCTGCACCCCTGACTTCCCTGAACCCCACTATCGGTGCCGGTATGGTAACTGGCGCAGTTGAAGCCTACTTACGAAAACCTCGCGTATCTGATTTTAGCAGACTGCGTAAGGATACCTCACAGATCAAGGGCTGGTGGAAAAATAGGGTCACCCGTGTGTTATTAGTCTTTATATTTAGTACGATAGGGTCCGCTATCGGTACTTACTTAGCAGGTTATAGGATCTTTGAACAACTGACTTAAGTCAGGTTCATTTTAGGATTTGTTTGACTCTTCAACTATCGCACGTATACTCTTATATTAATTACAGGTATTAGTATCTCAAGTTTCGGATTTCAGTGGCTCGTTAATACCGTAATACCCAGCAATTTGGTGGATGCGCTTCGCTTATCCACCATGTATGCTAAAAAACATTAAGTCTTATACTAAAAAACGTTAAGTCTATACTAAAAACCGGTAAGTCTTATACTAAAAAACGGTAAGTGCTAAAAAAATAGCCAAACCGTTTGCCCAGAAAAAAAGCAGATACAATAGGACGGTCGTTACCGTACTTCGTGACGTACACTATAATAAAAGAACGGGCACCGCCGATGTTGTTAACAATAAGGGTCCTAAAATAAATAAATAATTCAATTCGACTTGTCTTTCTGTACGTCTTAATGTTTAGCGCACTTGTGCTTAACATAGCTAACTGTGCGCCCTTCGCTGGGCGTAGAAGACTCACTGAATAGCGGGTGTAATTGAAATATTTTTTCATTCCAAGGCCCTAACAATGGGGTGATGGGCATGATGTTAGCAAATAATTTTCCGAGTACGTTAGATAGTTCTGGGCAAACTATTACATTTGACGAAAAAACAGAATTCAACAGTTACGTTGAAGGTGTGAAATGCATTGCTGATATCACCGCTGACACATCGCTGCAAGTAAAAGGATATACTACCGCTAGCGGCAGTTTTTATGCGACGCATATCGTCGTCAATAAAGTGCTTGCCTCTACACAAGATATATTGAGAGTACGCGGTGTCATTGATACCTTGAGTTATTCTAGTTTTCGAGTGGGTAGGCTCGATGTCTATTTTGATCAACATACGTCGTTTGTGAATCTAGAAAATCGTATTATATTACCCGGAATGGCGGTCGTTATGGTCGGCGCATTTGGGGATGAAGAAGCTATAGTCAATGGTATCTGCGAAAATGCCCGCCACAGTCCTCTCGGTAAAACTAGCAACCACTCTATCTCTGAAATAGACAATAAAAAATCTAGACGTATATTTCGTGCCCATAGTATTGAGGTCCTCAATTTAGACGTTCTGCACATTGATTCTATTGAGGTCGAGGGTTTCATCGGTATGAATGGCCTAACGAATGAGAAGTTTTCGATCAACGACATGACAGTACAGATTACCTCCGTCACCGATACGCCTCATGGTGAATTATCTAAATTAGCGGCGGGCGTAAAAGTAGAAGTCAGCGGAATGATCGATAGACAGGGCGTTTTGGTCGCAAAAAATATTTATATTGAGCGGCAGCAATATTATTCGTTAACAGGTTCTATCGAGGCGATTCAGAGCGGCAGTATCGATTACTCATCGCGACACGACTCTGATATTAAAGATTCTGAAGCTTATGTTCCAGAATATTCATTGACCGTTATGGCGACTAAGGTCGTGATCGATGGCAAGCCCGACGACGCGGAACCCAGTGATACGACAGCGTTATTAAATACAGGGTTAGAGACCGAGTTAATGGTTACCCTTGCCAAGCTGATTGTCCACGATAGTATCAAGATCACTTTTCATAAAAATACACAGACTGGATTGTATGTACTTGATTCCCTAGCAGCCAATAACGATTGTAGCGGTCTCGCGAAGCTAACTGGACCCATTAGCTCTGTTTACAGCCACGGGGAAAAGACGATAATTGCCATAGCGGGGGTAAGGGTTCGTATCTCGATGGCTCTATTGGAACCCACCGATGCGGAGCTTTGGCCGGGACAAATATTGGAGTTATCCGGGCGATACTGTAATACCGAGGCTGTTTTTAGCGTCGATGACTATGTAATTAAGGATTAATTAATGTTGGCAGGGTATCGTATAGTGTAGGTAGTCTAAAAAAGGCATGCACTCGATACAATGTAAATAGTGAAAAATTTGCAACTATTATTAGTTTGTGTATTTGTTTACTTATCAGCTTTTGCTGCTCAGAATTAGTGTTTGTGTATGAAGCTGTAGACGCTTCTCTGACAACTTCGGTACAAATATAAAAAATAGCCTCAATGTAGTGTCCGTTGTTTCTATTTTTTCTCCCATTCGGCGGCCCTTGGTCGCCTTTTTTTCGCGATTAGTGTCCGCATAATTGCTCATCGACATCCTTGGATAAGGCGGTTATGCTTGCACTCGTCTTAGTCTCCCAGGTCCCTATAATCCTAAAATCATCAGTTGACCGCTTGACTGTAGTACTAAGCAGTAGATTTATAAAAAATATTCACTTACTTTCTAACTCCCCCTAATGGGTGACAGCGCTACGACATATATAGCACGTTTTTTATTATGACTAGCTTCGTTGCAAATCGTTGCAATAGCTAACTATTACGCCTCATTGCGCCTCACTAGTCATAATAATAAACGCACTCTACATGCCGTCCAACTAATGATTTTAGGATGATTCCATGAGCGTACGATTTCAGTATACCGATGCCCCGCAAAGTAACCGCAGTGATATCAACAATTTTAATAAACTGATTCCCTATTTATGGGAGTTTCGAGGCAGAGTATTATTGGCCTTATTAGCATTGGTTTTAGCGAAGGCCGCCAATGTTGGTATTCCTCTTATGTTAAAAGATATTGTAGACGATCTGAACGTGTCTACCGATGCCCTCGTGGTGGCACCGATGGGTCTTTTACTCGCCTATGGTGCCTTGCGACTCGCGAGTGGTTTTTTTAATGAATTACGGGATGTCTTGTTTGGTAAGGTACGTTATCGAGCGATGCGGCGGCTAACCATTCGTACACTGGCGCATTTACACGAGCTCTCGTTGCGTTATCACTTAGAGCGTAAGACCGGGGCGATCAGTGCAGACCTGCAACGGGGTTCCGCTAGTTTGAGTTCTCTGCTCAACTATTTTACATTTAATATCATCCCGGTTTCTCTAGAATTTTTGTTTGTTGCCGCGATATTACTGACACAGTACGACATCAGTTTTACCATTATTATTTTTTCCTGCGTCGCGGTTTATGTGGTATTTACGCTAAAAATTATGAGTTGGCGTATGCAGTATCGACTCGAAATGAATCGTTTGGATTCCAAAGCTACAAACGAGGCGATAGATAGTCTGATCAATTACGAGACCGTAAAGTATTTTAACAACGAGTCCCTGGAGACTATTCGTTGTGACAAGACCTTGGCAGAATGGGAAGCAAATGCCATACACAGTCAAACGTCGATGTCGGCACTTAATTTTGGGCAAAGCGCAATTATCGCGGTTGGGGTAACACTGATTATGATATTTGCGGCACAAGAAGTTGCCGCAGGAAGTATGACCATCGGTGATCTGGTATTAGTCAACGCATTCTTATTACAAATATTTATACCACTGGGTTTTCTAGGCATCGTCTATCGGCAAATCCACTATGCCTTGGCCGATATGGATCACTTAATAAAATTATTGGAGGAACCGCCGGAAATAGTAGACCGGCCTTCCGCGGCGTTGTTACAAGTCGGTGCAGCAGCAATCAGGTTTGATCATGTCAGTTTCTCTTATGTTAAAGAGCGTCGAATTTTACAAGACATCAGTATCGAACTCGCGGCAGGTAAGAAGACTGCCGTAGTGGGGCCCAGTGGTGCCGGTAAAACGACGCTAGCACGGTTGTTATTTAGATTTTATGACATACAATCGGGCGCGATAACAATCGATGGCCAAGATATCAGTGCAGTCACTCAGAAAAGTTTGCGTGAGGTCATCGGCATTGTGCCGCAAGATACGGTTCTCTTTAACGAGAGTATTTATTACAACTTGTCTTATGCAAATCCTAGTGCGAGTAAACAACAAGTTGTTGAGGCCGCAAAGCGCGCCCATATCGATGAATTTATTAATTCATTGCCAGAAAAGTACGACACTATCGTCGGTGAACGCGGTTTAAAGCTGTCGGGTGGTGAAAAACAACGTGTCGCCATTGCACGAGTCTTATTGAAGGCACCCAAAATCCTAATTTTTGACGAGGCCACCTCGGCCCTGGATAGTCGCAACGAACAAGCTATTCTTTCCAGTCTCAATGAACTCTCAACAAATTTCACGACGTTAGTAATCGCGCATAGACTATCGACAATCGTCGATGCCGATGAAATTATTGTTTTAGACCATGGTTGCGTCGTTGAACAAGGCAAGCATGAGCAATTGATTATTAAAAATGGTGTCTACAAACAAATGTGGGAGCTACAGCAAAAAGAAAAATTGCCGCAGGAAGATGAATAGATTCAACTGATGTGTTAGGTTTAAGGTCGAATTTTTAATACCCCGGTCCACCGGCTATTGCCATTGTGGCGTTGCATGGCATGTTCATCGGCCTCTACTTGTGCGGACTGCCGAGTCTTATGACAACCACCGATCCAACCCTCTAAATTGTGCAAGCTATGTGAGCAAAACACGTAGTAGGGTTTATCATTGGGGCAAGTGTTCGCCTCCGGGTGATTTCCGAGCGCAAAGGCGCTGCCTGAACTCGCTACGACGGCCAACAAACAAGCTATAAACATCAAGCCTAAAACACTTAAAAATTTCATTATTGAACCTAGATTGAAGTGCTTAATAAGTTCGTTTGGCAGAGAAACTAAAGGTGTAGTTGCCGTAGTTCTGGGGCGGTGTCTGCATGTAGCCAAGTTGAACTAAAATTCGCGCTTAATTTTTTACACAAGCTTCTATCGTTAAAATTTGCTGAGCCTTCGAAACGCTTTGATTCGTACTGTTGCACCACGCCCGTATCGTCCGCAATAATGTAAGTCTGTGACATTATTCCGGCATCTCTAGGGGCCTTCTTAATTTTAACAAAGCTGCTGAATTGACGCGCCATCTCTACCAATTGATGGCCGTGCAATACAAGATTTTTTGAATCATGGATGAGAATTTCTACCGTATTGTGTCGGTCAGACGCCACAAACGTGCGTAGCGCCGATACCAGTCTACGATTGTTATATATTTTGGGTTCGAGATCGTAGGAGTGGATCTTAATCGATCGAGTTGCTTGTTCAATTAAACGAATTGTTGCCTCTCGGTGTTGATCGCTGCTACGAAAATTCACTATTTCGCTGGTCTTACCTATATTCAAATTATCAATATTCATCGGGTCATTTATTCCACTGTTATATAAATACAGCTTCAATATTTATATTGGTTATAACGGGTGCCATTTTTAATCGAAATTACTGCTAACGACTCGGCGAATAAATTACCAAAACTGCAGAAAACTCTTTAAAAACCAAAACTGGGGACTAAATAGCACATCTTTTAACCAGCTTAACATGAGATATGCCTGCTTCCATAAAGGTTTTTCCCTCAATGACAAATTCGAATGTTTGATAAAAGGGCAGGGCCTGCAATTGCGCATGCAAATAGACTTGTTGACTGCCATTTGCTATGGCGAGTTCGATCAGTTTTTTCAAGATCTCGCAGCCGATACCCCGGCGTCGGTATTGTTTGATGACCGCCATCCTACCAATTTTACCATCAGTCGATAAGCGACCGGTTCCAACCGGTATATCCGAATGGCTATCTAGCGCTAATACATGCAAGCATGATGGATCAAGTTCGTCCCATTCGAGTTCTTCAGGGACCTGCTGTTCTTCAATAAAAACAGTGCGACGAATCTCTGACAAGATCGTATGTTGTGTCTTCCAATCTGCGGGTAAAATTTGGATACTATTCATGCCCACGGTCTTCGTCCAGTTTCTGCACGTCACACTCATCTTGTTCGGCAAAGACTTCCTCTGCAAATAAAAGGTATCCCTGATTAATGAGGTCACAAAAAAACACTTGTGATGCTTGATTTTTTAGTGTGTCCTTTAACAAGGAAAATGAAAAACTTCGATTATTACAAATTAAAGCGATGATGGGTTTAATTTTCTTCGAGTGAATTTCCACATTACCATTACAATAAAAATGTATCCGGTCGTGCTCTCCCTGGAAAAAGGCCAGTTTGTAGATCTCATTTCGCACGATAGGGTAAATTGTCGTAAGTCGCAGACACTCTTCACGATCGATAGGAGGGTCGCGTGGCTCCGGGGGTTCAACTGTCGGTGTATCGGTAATATATTGTCCAAACCAGTCTGCCTGTCGCAGTTGTGCCAACAATTCTTGGCTTAGTATTTTGCTAATGCGTTCCAGGGATTGGCGGGTGATCTCACCGGGATTTTCCTGCAATGGTAGGTCTGGGTCTTGGTAGAATTGTTGCGTGAGATTGGTGCTAGAAGCCGCTAAACCATGATCTAACAACGCCGTACTTAACTCGACTAAATTCGGCGCGCGGAAACCCACAGATATCGTTATGCATTCATCCAGGGCGATACCATGATGCGCGACACCGGGTGGTAAGTAAAGCATATCACCGGGCTCTAAAATCCATGTTTGTTGTGCCTTGAACGAGTTTAATATTTTCAGTTCCAAATCTGGAATAAAGTCATCATCCTTATATTCTAAAGTCGAAATCTGCCAACGACGCCGTCCCTGTGCCTGTAGCAGGAATACATCGTAGTTGTCGGTATGGGGACCGACCGAACCGTTTTCAGGGGCATAGCTCATCATAATATCATCGACACGCCAGTTGGGGATAAATCGAAATCGCTCTA
>JBGMRO010000200.1:0-6859 GCA_048061555.1 Thiohalomonadales bacterium
AATGGCGCTTGCAAATACGGTGTATCACCAAACACGATGAGGCCCAAGCGATCGTTTTTTCGCTCAGCGGAAAATTCTTTCAATACCAGTTTTACCGCTGCCAGCCGGGTTATTTTTTTACCCTGCGCAGTCAGAAAGTCTTTTGCGTCCATCGAACCAGAAAGATCTACCGCCACCATTAAGTCGCGTGCGGAGCGGGTTTGTTCCACCGGCTCGCCTACCCACTCGGGTTTAGCTATGGCTAAGACCAGTAAAACCCACGTCAAGGGTATCCATATCTTTTGAAACAATACACGTGGCAATACCACGGCACCTTTACTGGGCTTCTGCCCCGTCAGTTCTACCAAGCGTTGAAAAAAAGGTACCCGTATAGAATCTTGGCTTTCCTTATAAACTGGCATTAACCAATAGACCATTAGTGGCAGAGGTAAAATCACAAACATCCATGGCTGAGCAAACTCAAACATTTTCAATACTCGAACTGGCTGGCTCATGAGTTGCAATCCATTTTTTACTTAGATTGATTAGCGCATGATACTCGGCCGGCGGTAGACCCCATTTATCTCGAGGTAAATATGCTATGGGCAAAAGGTGTTTGCCGACCCCGTCACTAAATGAGGGCCCTGAATAATGGGTATCGAGAAAATTTAACCATTTTTCACCACTCAAACTCGCCACATTTTCGCGAGGATAAGCTTGTAACGCGGTAACTTTTATATAATACGGTAGCTTGACCACGACATCTTGTAATTGTTCGCCAGCTTGGCTTTGCAGTTGTGTTAATTGATGCAAGGCCTCCCGTCGATAACGATTATGCCACCAACGTTTCAAGCCACGCAGTAATTGAAAAACGAGAAGGATACTGATTAGCACGGCCAGAACTTTCCATCCTGGCGCCGAAGGCCACCATGAGACAGCAACGGGGACAATGATTTCATCGATGCCATGAATGAGATAATTTCCAAAGCTGTCACCGGATTCAATCGACATTGCACCTAGCTCCGTTTTCGTTCGCCAAGGGCATTCTGGACTTGTTGCAAAAGATTGTCTTGGGTGTTCATAGGGATCACCGGTATACCGTGTTTGTTCAACTCGATTTGCAAATATTCAATACGATTTTCAAAATCTTCACTAAATTTCGTTTTTAGATCAACCTTAGCCGCGTCGACTTGAATCTGCATGCTGCCGTCACTCAATACCAACTGGCGATTGTCTGGTAGGTCTTTTTCCAGGGAATCAAACACCAATGACGTCAATACATCATTGTGTCGGGCAAGCCGCTTAATTCGTTTTACCGTCTCTTCATTCCAGCCACTCAGATCACTAATAATCACCACAAGATAATCATGACCACTAAGACGTTCGGCCTCTTTTAATGCGGTATTGAGTTGTCGATCATTTTGCAACGCTGGATAATCCGCTTTCAAGACATGATTTAGCCTCAAAACATTATGAAGTATCTGCATGACATTCTTTTGACTACGGTAGGGTTTGCTTTGTAAAATTTCTGTATCATTGAAAACAATCGCCCCCACTCGGTCACCCGCAGCAAGTACGCGCCAGGCCGCCAACGCGGCCAACTCAGCGGCAACCACTGATTTCATTTTAACTCGGCTACCGAAAAACATACTAATGCGTTGATCGATCAGCAATAATACCGGCCTTTCTCGCTCCTCGGTATAGACTCGCACATGGGGTTTTCCGGTACGGTTAGTGACCTTCCAATCCATGGTGCGAATATCGTCGCCGGGACGATAGTGCCGCAATTCTTCAAAATTTAAGCCACGACCGCGCAAACGTGAGGCATGTCGGCCCGATAAGATACTGTGCAGGGGTTGTTTGGGTAGAAAACTAAAACCCGACGCCTGGAATTTTAGGGCGATGAGTTCTTTTAGATCGGCGTAGATGTTGGGGTTTGGATTCAAAGTTCAAAGTTCAATGGTTGAGAGGTTTAGCTGTTCCATAGCATCTCTATTATTGTTATCAAACAACCGCCACTTGCTTAACGATCTCATCAATAACATTATCTGTACTAACACCCTCCGCCGCAGCCTCGTAACTCAGTATTAATCGGTGGCGTAAAACGGCATGCACAATTGCCCGTACATCATCAGGATCGACAAAGTCCTTTCCCTGCAACCAGGCGTAAGCGCGGCTGCATTTATCCAAGGCTATAGAGGCACGTGGACTAGAACCCACCTCGATCCAATTGCTAAGTTCGCTCTCATAACGATCTGGCCGACGTGTCGCCATCACTAATGCCACGATGTATTGCTCTACGTTTTCTGACACGTGTAACTGGTGGATTTCTTTGCGCGCACTGAAAATGTCATTTTGGGAGATTTTGACTTGATCTGAACTTGATTGCGGTTGTTCTTCACCACGCACCAATCGAATAATACCGAGTTCGCTTTCCTCGTCGGGATAGTCAATATTGACCTTCATCAGAAAACGATCCATTTGGGCCTCCGGCAACGGATATGTGCCTTCCTGCTCGATCGGGTTCTGGGTCGCCAACACCATAAACAACTCGGGTAGTTTATGTGTCTTACCGGCCACGGTTACTTGACGTTCCTCCATGGCTTCGAGCAAGGCGCCCTGTACTTTAGCCGGGGCACGATTAATCTCGTCGGCCAGGACTAGATTATTAAATACCGGTCCTTGCTGAAAAGTCAGCAGTTGCTTACCATTTAATTCTTGGAAGATTTCGGTGCCGGTCACATCGGATGGTAATAAATCTGCGGTAAATTGGATTCGACCAAGATCAGCTTCGAGTACCGTTGCCATGGTCTTGATCGAACGGGTCTTAGCGGTCCCGGGTAAACCCTCTAACAATATGTTGCCATTGGCGAGCATAGCAATTATTAGACTTTCAATCACATGCTCCTGGCCGAGCACGGACATTTGCATCTGACCGTTGAGTTGTTTCACTGCGTCAATCGCTGTCATTATATGTTCCTAATTCATGACCACTTCTACTTTGTTACTTTACATTACCCACACCTACCCCTTGTAAGACCTCATCCCTACATTACAAACGTGTCCTGCTGTTGTTAGCAGGACACGTTCCCAAGGATTTACTTAAGCCACAATAATCAATCGGCACCGGGAGATTGCAATGAGCTCATCACAGCGTCTAAATTAAACGTTCCTGGTTTTTGTCGTGGTGGAAATTTCTTAAAGGTGCTTATAAATTTCCCCACATAGGCTGCAGCCGGTGAAATTAAAAATAGACGTTCAAAACGCCAGGCATCATAAGCGCCAGACTCCCAATCAGCTCGCTCAAACGGATCTCGTAGTAGATTGAACAACTTAGGAAAACGAAGTGTCACGAAAGGTTCTTGCCAGACTTCGATACCATGTCCTCGCTGCTCGGTAAACATCATTTTCCACTGTCCATAGCGTAGCGCTGAAAGCCCGCCGTCGTCGGTAAAATAAAACATTTCTTTGCGTGGGCCCTGTTTTTCTTTACCTATGAAATAGGGTAAAAAGTTGTAGCCATCGAGATGGACCTTGAAGGTGCTGCCGCCGGCTTTATGCCCCTTAAGCAGTTTCTTTTTGATGTCTGGGTCACCGACTGCGGCCAGCAGAGTAGGCATCCAATCTTCCATCGATATAATTTCATTTGAGATCTGCCCCGGTTTGATCTTGCCCGGCCACCTCACCATCATCGGTACTCGAAAACCGCCTTCCCAAGTGGTATTTTTCTCACCACGAAAAGGAATGGTACCACCATCTGGCCAAGTAAATGTTTCGGCACCGTTATCCGTGCTGTACATAACAATGGTATTATCCGCTATGCCGAGTTTGTCGAGCTTATCTAACAGTTGACCCACCATACCGTCATGCTCTGCCATACCATCGGCGTAGATTCCCTGACCGGTCACTCCCTTCGACTTCGGTTTTAAACGGGTCCATACATGCATACGGGTCGTGTTATACCATACAAAAAATGGCTTTTTCGCCTTATGGGCCTTATCGATAAATTTGAGCGCTCGTGCCGTCACCTCTTCATCGATAGTTTCCATGCGCTTCATACTCAAAGGGCCGGTATCTTCAATCTTTCCGTCGGCAAAACTATTAATAACGCCACGTGGACCAAATTTCTTTTTAAAGTTCGGATCCTTAGGATAATCCTCATTTTCGGGTTCGTCTTCCGCATTGAGGTGATAAAGATTTCCAAAGAATTCGTCAAAACCGTGATTGGTGGGTAAAAATTCATCCAGATCACCAAGATGATTCTTACCAAACTGGCCAGTCATATAACCCATCGGTTTGAGTAGCTCCGCTATAGTGGGGTCTTTTTTACTTAATCCTTCTTTTGCGCCCGGCAAACCAACCTTCAACAGACCCGTACGAAATGGACTTTGCCCGGTGATAAACGCGGACCGTCCTGCAGTACAACTGTTTTGTCCATAGGCATCGGTAAACAATATACCGTCCTTGGCAATCCTGTCGATATTCGGCGTCCGGTAACCCATCATGCCGCGATTGTAGGCGCTGACATTAAACCAACCGATATCATCGCCCCAAATGATGAGTATATTGGGTTTTTTTGTCGCGGCATAAGATTGGGAGGAAAGTAATAAAACAACCATGACAATTGTCATGTACGAAAACTTTTTAACCATTTCCACGCTCCTGTGTAGTTAAAACTATAGTTACCATAAAATTTTATTTTTTTATTTTTCCAGCCCTACGGCTGACCGGTATAACCATCGTGAATGGCGTAGTAGAACATGGTTTCTTAAATAAGTATACGAAAACAAGACTTATAAAATCGGATACTTTAGATAAGCTTATTGAAAAAATCAATAGAGAAACCTTTTTGGTGCATCTGAACATTTGTCGTCAAGCTGACAGTACAATGGGGGTCTGCAGGAACTATATTTTACTCGTTATTCTATCTGCAGCCGAATATCCGCTAACAATTTTTTCGGCTCGGGCCTGTCCGGTAGCAAACTCACTAATGTCTGTGCGAAGGGCAGCGCCTTTAACCACGCCTGTTCCTGTGCATAAAATATAGTCAGCGCATAGACAATATCGGCGTCATCTGCCGCTAGTTTGTTGGCCTTATGGAGTGCAGTGGCAGCTTCTGGTCGTTTTTCCAGCGTCTGTAGAAGCAGGCCATAATTGTATAACATGCGTGCCTGCTCGGGGCTTAATTTTACGGCCTTTTTTAAGGCTTTTTCTGCTTCTGCCAGCCGCTGCTCCTCAACTAACAATAGTCCCAGGGAATAGTATAGCTCTGCCTGGTTTGGCGCGATTTTAATACCCTCCCGAAGTATTTTAATCGCCGATTCATCTTCGCCTAACATGTTATAGAAATTGGCAAGATTAAACATAGCAGGAAGAAAAGTCGGATCGAGCCGTAACGCTTCAAGGTAACTCTGCTCTGCTAACTCAAATTTTTGTTGATTAGCGTAGACCACACCTAGGTTAAGCTGGCCACCGGGGGTATCGGCAATCGTTTGCTGCACGGCATAATATTCTTGCAGGCCCTTATTGACATAGCTTAGCTGCTCGGCATTGAGTTGCTGCATGGGTAGTTTAGCCGTTGCCCTGGCGGCTTGTATACGAACGGATCGAATCGGGTCTTCCATAAAGTCAAACGCCAAATCGATGCGTTGCGCAATCGGTAAATCCACCAGCCGATCTGCGGCATAGGCCCGCACTAGTGCATTATCGTCCTTCATCGCGGTCATGATGGCATTTCCTGACCCGGGCTGCGAACCACGAATTAATTGTAATGCCGTGGCTCGTACGATCGCGGCAATCCTACGATCTTGGCTGATCGTTATTAGTTGCTTTTCTACCGAGGCATCACCCTTGCGCGCTTTATAAAACACTTCGGTAAAGTGACGATCTTTGTTTCGTTTTTTACCGTACCATTTTTCTACCGCACGTGCCGCCCAACGAGCTTTTTTATCGGTATGACACTGATTGCATGCATTAGGTGTCGCATACTTCATCGACAAATCGGGGCGAGGTATTCGAAAACTGTGGTCGCGGCGAGGATCGACTTGCATATAAGTGCGTTGGGGTGCATGGCATTCTACACATTGGCTGCCCTTTGAATTACTAGGGTGAAAATGATGGCTCTTCTTGTCATAGGGTTTCTTTTTTAAGGTCTTGAAACGTTTATTGCCTTTTTCGTTATGGCACTGTGTACACAATTTGTTGCCGCTTAATTTTAGTTTGGCGTTATGACTATCGTGGCAATCCGAGCAACGCACACCGGCTTGATACATGCGGCTCTGTATAAAAGAACCGTAGACATAGACCTCATTCAGGACTTGTCCGTCTGGGTAATAGAGGTCCTGCCGGAGATGACTCGGCAAGAAATTTTCCAGCAGGGGCTGGCCCGGCAGAAACTCGGCACTTAAACGGGTGCGACGACTATGGCACGCCGCACAGACTTCAATCTGTTGTCTGGCGCTCGCGGTCCTGAAACTAAAACCGAAACCAACCTGAGAAATATTGTCGGCCTTTCCCAATTTATTGGCGTTCGCCCAGACGAGGTGTTTTTTGGCGGGTCCATGACAGGCCTCACAAGCCACGTTGATCTCAGACCATGAGGTTGCATAGCTCTTTTGATCGGGGTCATAGTTTTTTTGATAATTCGTAGTATGACATTCACCACACATCATATTCCAGTTTTGGTAAAGTTTGCTCCAGTGTAGGGGGTCTGCTGATTTAATCTGCTCATCGGGGTAAAGGTGAAACCAGCGATTCTTCTTTGTATCCCAGGCGATAGTTAAACTTTGAATCTTACCTTGGGTAATTTCTATCAAATATTGCTGCAATGGCGCTACACCAAATACGTATTTTATTTCGAAGTCCTGCATCTTGCCGTTTG
>JBGMRO010000201.1:0-6855 GCA_048061555.1 Thiohalomonadales bacterium
TACGTCACCCTCTTTTTCCGGGTCCACGATTTGCCAGAGTTGATCTCGTTGATCCTGAGGTAAAGATTCCAAGACGTGGGCGATTTCCGCCGCATGTAACTTAGACAGCTTAAATTGTAGGCGTTCGATATTGTTCGCGACGAGTAAATCAGAAAATAGCTGAACACTTTTAGCTTGTGCCGAGTCTGTTGGCATTTTTCTTACCGTGATAATCTGTACATAACCGCAGTATACCGCATAGTACATCATTTACAGAATTTCCATAGTTCATCCTATATTTCGCCTTAAGATTGTAATCGTCACGATTGATTATGGTTATAGCTTATGTGGGAAAAGTGAAGTCGGTGCATCAAGAGCTTGCATGGACTTTTATGATCCAGCTGATTAATCTGGGATCATAGGTTGGGGTGAGTTTGCGAACCCCAACAAGATCGCATCTGCGGCATTGACAATATTGGGCGAATGTTTTTTGGGGGCGTGTTGTTTTTAGTGGCGGATTTTAATATGGGCGGTTGGGGTTCATGCTTCACCCCAACCTACGTATTGGAAAATCCGTCTGGTGTTAAGGAATACGGGTTAGAACGCAGCCCTGGCGTAAATAAGTATACCGTCAAAGGCGGATTTTACGACGAATCTAGAGGTTGAGTCTTCACCATCTATATTGATGCGAAAGGAATTAACGCCAAATCCGAAAGCGACATGTTCGTATGTTCGGTGTTCGACAGACGCCATGGAGTCAATCATGGTGCCATCTACATTATTAAAAGACAGTCTTAGTGAATCGTATTTCCAATTAAATGACCAGCGTTGGGATATGTCGTAATGCACCAGAAATGACATAAAGGGAACGGGGGCGGTCGCTTTTAATTCCCCATTCGAATTGAACTCGCTGGGGGCCGTTCCTCCGTCTGCGGTTGCAAGCAGGTTTAGACCAATATTGAATTCAGTAATATGCAATCCGCCGCCGATTGCCAGCTCAACCTTGTTGTCGTGATGAAAGGAGAACAAATACCCCAATTTGGTGGTGGTGTTATTAAAGAAACTGCTCACCTGCGCGCCTATTTCGTAGGGCTGATCGTTCCAGGTGAATCCTTCAGTGAGTGTTTTAGTGCCGTCTAGTTTGATCTTATAATTCGAGAATACAATCTGATGGCGATCTGTAAAACGGTAATAGCCGTCAATACGGAAAGAGTTATCATTGTCTTTGATGCCGAGATTGCGATTTAAGTCAACAGCTATTCCAATGGGAATAATGCTGTCTGTATTTGCAAAACCGGCGGAAGTATTACTTCCGTCGATCTTAACGGCAGATAAGCTAATACTCCAGCGGTCTGGAAGCTTTTCTGCTGCGGTTGCAAGGCTGCTAAACACGGTTAAACAGGTAAATAAAATGAATTGATATTGCGGTGATTTGCTTAGTTTATTCATGGACATCCCTTATTATTTTTTTTAGCAAAATGAAATTACATACCTTGACCCATAAAGAATAATCTCAAAAAAATTCCGGTGCTAGTCAGTGACGAGGAGAAAGAAAACCGTCAAATAGAAGTGTTACGAAAGGTGGCTATTTATCCTCGCCAAAACGATTTTTCACTAATGCTTCCAGCCCAAGGATCGCATCAGCTTCATCTGTGCCATCGACGAAAAATGTAATGGTGGTATTTTGACTGGCGGCCAACATCATCACACCCATAATACTCTTACCATTTACCTCGCGACCATCTTTTTGTACGGTGACATTACTGTCAAATGTTGAGGCTAGGGAAACCAGCTTTGCAGCCGCACGGGCATGTAGTCCTAGTTTATTTATTACCACTACTTCTTTTTCAATCATGGTATTTACAAAAATCGGTTAAAGGTAATTAATTTGATGTTGGATTAGAAGAGGCAAGGATACCATCTTTTCCACCCATGAGGGCCTTTGATACGATGGCGTCGAGTGAATTTTCCGAATAATCGATAACTTTCATCAGCATAGGTAGGTTAAGACCCGCTATCACGCAAGTATCTTTAATGGTGGTGAGTTTATGCGCAATATTGCTCGGTGTTGAGCCAAATAGATCGGTCAATATGAGCACACCACTGCCGTCATTGATCTCCAAGGTGATATGTTGACACTGTGCCAATATCAAGTCCGGGTCAGATTCGAATGGCACAGCCACGAATTGTACCCCAGGGTTTTCGCGACCGAGATTGACCAAGGCGGTCTCTAATAATACTTGGCCAATTTGATTGTGGGTGACTAGTAAAATTCCAATGCTCATGCCAAATCTCTATGCCTTAACGTAACATTCTTACCCCTTTGCCGAAAACTTTCCGATAGACGATTGGCAAAGTAGACAGAACGGTGCTGACCACCGGTACAACCTATAGCGACGGTCATATAGCTGCGGTTTTCTTCCTCGAAACGCGGTATCCAGGTCGCCAAAAATTTTTCGATATCTATGTACATATCTTTCACGAGGTCTTTTTCTTCGAGGAACTGTGCTACCTCCTTATCTAACCCTGTTTGGCTGCGTAGTTTGGGTTCCCAATGTGGGTTGGGTAGGCAACGTACGTCATAGACAAAGTCTGCATCGATCGGAATGCCATGTTTGAATCCAAAAGACTCAAACATCAAAGACATTGCATACGGTGCCTGGCTCTGTACGCGCTCTCTCACTAGGTTGCGTAATTGATGCAGGTTTGTGTGACTAGTGTCTATGTATAAATCGGCCTTCGAAGCGATCGGCTCCAGTAAATTCCTCTCTTTTTTGATCGCGTCAGGTAGGGTAAGGTTCGCTATTGTTAAGGGGTGTTTGCGACGAGTTTCGCTAAAACGCTTGATGAGAATGCTATCGTCTGCGCTTAGAAATAGTATCTCACAAACAATGCCTTTATTTTTTAGCTGTTCAAGAATGTAGGCAAAACGATGTAATTCGGCGGGTAGGTTACGTGCATCGATGCCGACAGCGATGTTTTCTACTAGTTCACTAGAGACTGCATTCATTTGTTCCGCAAATGCGGGCAGTAATCCGACCGGTAAATTGTCGATACAATAGTAGTTTAGGTCTTCAAGTACGTTCAGCGCGGTACTTTTGCCGGAGCCAGATACACCGCTAATTATTATCAGTTTCATTCTGGGTAGAATCGATTAGTCGTTGTTGTTTTAGGATAAAGTCTTGGGTGGCATTATACCCGGATAATAGCTGAATGTGTTGTCGAGCTGCGGCCTCGACAAGCACAGCTAGACTGCGTCCAGGTGCAACCGGGATCATAACCTCTGGAATTTCAACGTCCATAAATCCGATATTGCGGTAACTGCCCTCCAAGCGGTCAAAATTATGTTCATGGACATTGGATAGGAGCGTTAGACGGACGATCAGGCGAAGATTTTTAGAGGGCTTTATGGCGCTGTCGCCATACATCTCGCGGATATTCAGAATACCGAGCCCGCGCACTTCGAGAAAATCTCGTAATGCCTCCGGGCAGCTTCCACGTATGGTGTCGGGTGCAATGCGAGAAAACTCTGGGGCATCGTCTGCGATGAGGCGCTGTCCCCGGTTGATCAACTCTAAGGCAAGTTCACTTTTACCAATACCGGAGTCGCCGCTTAGCAACACCCCCATACCGTGAACCTCCATGAATACACCGTGTAAAATTTGTGTCTCGGCGAGTTGCTGACCGAGATAATACTGGATTCTATTGATGATTTTTTGGCTGGTTACCATTGAGGAGAACAATGGTGTGCCGGTTTTTTCCGATAGTGATATGAAGTCACTGCTCGCCTCTAGCCCGTCGCTAACGATAATCGCAGCAGGTTTGTTGGCGTAAAGCATGTGCAGGACATCATGGTGGGAGTTCTTACGTAGGCTGGACAGGTATTCAAATTCCCACCGCCCTAGTAATTGAATTTGGTTTGGGTGAATGGCGTTTAGATGACCGACGAGCGCGGAGCGTGACTCTTGGCTCGAGTCATCATTAATCGGTCTGTGTTGGCCTGCCTTGCCGCTAAGCCATTTTAGCCTAAGTTTGTTTTTTTGTGCCTCAAAAAGGGTCAGTGATGTTACGCGATTTCTCATCGACTCTTCCAGAATTCGATCGAGTGATAATAACTAAAGGTAATATTATTTACAGAACTGCTTCCAATTACTCAATACCTGACACAAAGACTGGGAATCGTTGGTATTGCGTAATTTTTCCAAAATTTCGCTATTACTAAACATTTCAGCCAATTCGGCTAGGATTTGTAAGTGGTCCTCGGTGGAGTTCTCGGGGACGAGTAGGGCGAAAATTAAATCGACCTCTTTGTTATCGATCGCGTCATAGTCGATGCCCTTGTGTAATCGGACAAAGGCGGCGAGCGTCTTATTGGCGCTTTTTAGTCTCCCGTGTGGGATCGCAACGCCACAGCCAATGCCGGTGCTACCCAGTTTTTCACGTGCGATCAGACTTTCGCAGACTTCCTGTGGCGCGATATCAAGAGAGCTATCATTGCTTAACATGTCGCTGATTTTTTCTAGCGCGCGCTTTTTACTACTTGCATCCAAATCGCAAACAATACGATCTGGTGAAAGAATATCATGAATCTCCATAACTACGTGCTGCTCTCCCCCATTCTTTAATCGTTTTTGAACCCTTCGGATGAGTAGGCTCCGAAAAGTACGCTCAAAAATCGCACTTAACTAATCAATTTTGCGGGAATTCTACCCGGATTATTAAGAAAAGGAAGTCTTTTTTACAGAACCTTCGCTACGGTGGTGATCGGTGGCCTTTTCCTTGCGTTTTACGATTTGTCGATCTAATTTGTCGGCTAAGGCGTCAATGGCGGCATACATATGTTGATCTTCCGCAATTGCGAATATTTTCCCGCCATTGACAGGGATGGTCGCTTCGGCCTTTTGACGTAATTTTTCCACGCTCAGAATGACATCAATATCAGTGACTTGATCAAAGTGGCGTTGCAGGCGTTCAAATTTACTGGAAACATAACTGCGTAAGGCTTCCGTGACTTCTACATGATGCCCGTTTATTTTAATTCGCATATTACCTCCTTAGGTATAGCTATTAAGGCGCTCCCGATTATTGTGGGGTGGTGTGAAGGAATTATCGGTTAGGAAAAATGTGATCATTATTATTAATTGTAGACGCTATCGACGGCTCGTTTATTAAAATTTTAAATGGCTTTATGGTGTTATATTATGTGAATAATGGTCAAGAATAAAATAATTTTTATAAATTTAGGATTAACGACTACTCTACTCCCTGTAAGGCTTCATCTCTACATTGATTGCAAATAATTTATGCGTTCTTATAAAGTATGACAACCATTTATACTAATCGTTTGCGTTCATTTGAAGGAGGAATCGACATTGCTTCACGATACTTTGCCACCGTGCGTCGCGCTACGTTGATACCTTTCTCAGCTAATAAACTGGCTAATTTGTTATCACTCAAGGGTTTATTTCGCAGCTCGGCAGCGATCAACTTGCGTAACATTGCTCGAATGGCGGTGGCGGAACATTCTCCGCCATTAGCCGTGCTGACATGGCTAGAGAAAAAATATTTTAATTCGAAAATACCTTTAGGTGTGTGCATGTACTTTTTTGTGGTGACTCGAGATATGGTGGATTCATGCATATTGACCACTTCAGCGACATCGTGCATGACTAAGGGTTTCATGGCTTCGTCGCCGAATTCAAGGAAATCTTGTTGTCTTTCAACGATGCAGGTCGCGACCTTGAGCAAGGTGTCATTTCTACTCCGTAGACTCTTTAAAAACCAACGGGCCTCTTGCAAGTGGTTCTTCATGTAGGCGCTGTCTCGATTGTTCCCTTGGGCTAAGTGAGCGTACAAAGAGTTTATTGATAATTTTGGTGTAACATCTGGATTTAATTCAACTTTCCAACGGTCTTTCTCTTTACGAATAAACACGTCTGGAATGACATACTCGGCTTGCTGATCAGATATTTTATTGCCTGGGCGTGGGTTTAGTGACTTTAGTAACAAAACTGTTTCTTGCAGGTTTGACTCAGATAGCTTCATACGGCGCATCAACAAGTTGTACTCACGATTGGCCAATAGGTTAAAGTGGTTGCTAACGATCAGCTTCGCCTCTTTTAACCAGGGTGTATCGGCGTCAAGATAGTTTAGTTGTATACGCATGCTTTCGCACAGGTCTCGCGCGCCTATACCTGGGGGGTCGAAATATTGAATGCGTGTCAGTACGGCTTCGATCTCATCAAGCTCTATCTCGGGGTCGGCCTGATCTATTATGGTCTGGTGTATATCTTCTAATGGCGCCGACAAGTAACCGTGTTCATCAATAGCATCAATAATTTGCATGGCAATAGTCACTTCAATATCACTAAATGGGGTAAGCTCCATTTGCCACAGGAGGTGTTCGTTAAGGCTGTTGCCGGTATGTGCGGTATTTTCGTAGGCTCGATTGTCAGAATCGGCGGTCCGTGTGCCTGGGGAATAGGTATCGTAAGTGTCCTCCCAGCTACTATCAACTGAGAGTTCAGAGGGTATGTCAGATGGAGGGGCGTCAGTATCACGTTCACTATTGTTTACGCTACCTTCAGCGGTATCGAGTTGGGTACGATTTAAATCGTTAGCAAGGACGGTTTCCTCTCGCTGAGACTGTGCGTGATCTGGATTCTCGTGGGAATTGTCGCCTTTAATATGTTCATTTTCCTCGCTATTTTCAAGTAGTGGGTTGGTTTCCAGGATCTCTTGGATCTCGGCTTGTAATTCCAGCGATGACAATTGCAAAAGGCGTATCGCCTGTTGCAATTGTGGAGTCATGGTAAGCTGCTGCCCGAGCTTTAATTGTAATGTCTGTTTCATGCAAGTAGTTTGTGTGGTTATTGG
>JBGMRO010000202.1:0-6855 GCA_048061555.1 Thiohalomonadales bacterium
GGATAGCATTTTGAGTGCTGCACAGGCCTTTGTTTCTGAGGTAAAGTCGGGTAAGTTTCCCTTGCCCGAACATAGTTTTGAATAACGCACCAATAGAAAAATAAGTTACATGCCGCTTATTAAAAAAATTTCAGAATTACAGAATAGACTTTCTAGTATTCGCCAAAATGGGCAACGCATTGCATTTGTGCCGACGATGGGTAATTTACACGAGGGCCATTTAGATTTAGTTCGTTATGCCAAGGAAAATAGCGACTGTAGCGTGGTAAGTCTATTTGTCAATCCGCTGCAATTTGGTGGTACGGGTGATTTTGCGAGCTATCCTCGTAGCCTGCAGGCAGATTGTGAGCGTTTGCAAGGCCTATCGGTGGATTATATCTTCGCGCCTAAGGCGGAGGAAATCTATCCGCAAGATATTGATACGATGACTAAAGTCATTGTACCCGACTGGTCAGATGTGTTGTGCGGCGAAAGTCGTCGTGGGCATTTTAGTGGGGTTACCACGGTAGTGACTAAATTATTCAATATCGTCAGTCCCCATATAGCCGTATTTGGTGAAAAAGATTTTCAGCAATTACAAATTATTAGAAAAATGGTATTAGATTTGAATATGGTGGTAGACGTTATAGGTGTCGCCACGCGACGCGAAAACGACGGGCTGGCCATGAGTTCGCGCAATCAGTATTTGGATGAACAACAACGCAAATCTGCACCACTCATATTTCAAGTCCTTAGCAACATCAAGCGAGAAATTGTTGCGGGTCTCTCGGACTATGAGGCGTTAGAAAAAAATGCGACCCATGAACTGAAAAGCGCTGGCTTTGAACCCGATTATGTCAAAATACTAGATCCAGACAATTTCCTATCTCCGTGTTCGACATCCACTCACCTGCGTGTATTTGTTGCCGCTTGGTTGGGTAAGGCACGGCTAATCGATAATATCGAGATTAAATAAAGGTAACTACTCACCCTACCGAGCGCTTTCTCGATCCTACGCGGGAGCACGTTGGAACAGTATCCGGGGCTGAAGCCCCAGCTCCAGCTCAGTTTGCGGATATTCAGTTTCATGTAAATCCCACCCTTTTTGGAGGTGAGGCTTTAGCCTCGCGCTGTTTCTCGATCCCTCGCACTCCTGCGAGTACCCAGTACGGATTCAGGTGAACTAGGATGAGTAGTTACAAATAAAGTAATAATACTCCCGAATTGTGGATTGAGTAATAACTCTAATGCTTGGTTGTTGCCGCAGGTCTTTGGTGGAAGCCTGGCACATATTCACCTTGCTTAGGTATTTTAATAAATATATTTCGCCATTCATTCATCAAATAATTCCAATTTTCCTTGTTCGAGAGCAGAAAACATTTTTTGCCAAAACGCTTTATTCTGTACTTTATCTAATTTACGGGTTTGCTCATCCAGTGCGTCCCAGTCTTTGCTGTATAAATATCCTGACTCTGAAATTTGATTAAATAGTTGTGTCGCTTGTGTAACGTCTAATTTAGCAGTCACTAGGGCAGGGGCATCTTGTGTGTCAGCATCAGTGAGAATATCGCTGATGCTGTTTTCAAACGAGACTTGTTTGGCGTCTATTTGCATAAGTCTGGCATGGATCTCGTCAATCTTGTGGCTTATATTGCCAGTTCCCCCCAGTACGTTCAAATCGTTTACCTCTTCCGAATTATTTAGTGTGGTAATTTTTATTGGCTGGCTTAATTGCGAATTTAGCAATGTCTTATACTGATTGTTGAGTCGGTAGGTCAAAGCTAAACTCAATATTACTAACGTGAATACACCTATATTTACGCTCATCAAAATTTTGTTGTTTTGCATTAGTATCTCCACAAACAAGACTAACCTAGATTAGCCTTGTTTGTCCGTTCCAACTAATTGTTAATTAGTGATAGTAGTGGTGGTATTATCTCCGGTGAAAGTCGCATTTTGGAGACCTGAAAATTCCACTGAAGTTGCACTGATGCCACCTGCCTCAGTACCTGTTCCAAAGTAGTGTGTTCCTTGCATGGTAAAATTACCGTTTCCCCAGCGCCAAATCACGGTTGTTTCGACAGTAGATTTATTGACTGTACTATGTACGCCAAAGCTAACCCGTTTTTTACGAATATAATGTCCTACATGTGATTTACGGAGAAACACTTTGCCCCCAGAAAATTGCCATCGACCCTCTGCATCATCAACATTGGTTAAAGTTCCCTCACGAACAAAATCAAAGGTCACGGTCGCTGACTGAGCAGGGAATGTGACCAGCGTAAGTGCAGCGAGACTAATTATTGCAAGCAGTTTCGTCATTTCAGTTTTCTCCTATTAAATGTCGAATTGATTGAAACAAATTAAATCACCCACCAATACAATGTGAGCTAAGCCAAAGACTATCTCAAGATGAGTTACAGAAAGTTATCACCTGAAAAATTAATTTGAAATTTTATGGGCTGACATATTGCAACGCTGCCTTGACTATTTGTATGCGCGCTGTAATCAGAACCACCTATAGGCTTGTACTTGGCTCGTGGTTATCCACGATATGTTTTTATTGCTGATTTTTCTTTTAGGGAGGCCGGGGGCAGGGAAGAATGGTACTGAGTTAACCTTGTTGTTGCATAAACTATGAGCGATAAATGAGAAATACACTACATATACCGTGTATAACTGTCATTAAATGGATTCCTTCTGGAATTCACTAATGGTGAGATCCATAAACAGGTTTATTTTCGTCATAAAATGTGTGTTATTGATGGGAAGCGGTGTAGTGACCTTGATTTGAGACCCGCTGTAAATACATCCCTGTACGCTAAACGGCGACATCCATGTCGCCGACGGTCTCAAATCAAGGTCACTACACCACTTCTTTGGCTCGTTCAAAACGCTGTATTTTTGCAACGCTGGGATTAAGTACATAGCCGCCGTAAATTATCCACCCTGGAAAAATTAAAACGGAGCTGCTGCGGGGTGGATCATTACAACTCGTCCACCATTTTAACGATCAAGATGTCTTAATACTTTTGCGTCTGTAGATGCTAACCCGTATTTCGCATACCCGCAGCGATCGCATTGATTGAGCGCAATAAGGCGCTTAACCAAAGTTCATATTCGTGCTCGGGTAATTTTTCTCGACGGTAACGACGCAGAAGGGTAATTTGTATATAGTTGAGTGGGTCGAGGTAGGGGTCTCGGCGATTTAAGGACAGCGCCAAAGAAGGGTTTTCCTGTAACAAGGATTGTTGTCCAGTTATGTGTAACACCTGTTCAACAGTACGATAATATTCGCTACGTATCGTATCATAGACTTGCGCGGCAGTTTCAGAATCCGGGCAAAGGCCCGCGTATTCCTTGGCGATATCAATTTCTGCTTTAAACAAGGCCATTTGAGTATTGCTCAGCATGGTCCGAAAGAATGACCACTCTTGATACATTTTTTGTAGATTTGCCAATCGCACTGGGTTGTTACCGCGCCAGGACTCCAGGGCAGTTCCAATGCCATACCAGGCGGGTAGTGTGTGACGCGACTGCGCCCAACCAAATACCCAACCGATCGCCCGTACCGATGATTTTGATCTATCTTGCTTACGCCGGTGGGAGGGGCGGGAACCGATATTCATCAGCCCTATTTCATAGACTGGTGTAGCCTCATAAAAATAGTCCAAAAATCCTTTGGTATTATCGGTTAGATTTCGATAGGCGATTTCTCCTGACTTAGCTAACTCGTCCATTGTTGCGACATAATCGAGTCGCTCGGGTTTTACATCTTGGACGATACCACAGCTAGCTTTTAATAAACCGGTTATGCCCATACCTAATTCATATACCGAAGTTTCGACCGTACTGTATTTAAAAGACAACACCTCACCTTGTTCTGTAAATTTAATTTGACCGTGAACGGTACCCTCGGGTTGTGCCAATATAGCCTCATGCGTGGGTCCACCACCTCGGCCGATAGTGCCGCCACGTCCATGAAACAAGCGTATTCCGATACCGCGAGCCGTGGTTAATTCTGTGACACTTCTTTGCGCGTCGTAGAGATTCCATGCGGCCGCGAGGATGCCGCCGTCCTTGCAGGAATCAGAATATCCCAGCATGACTTCTTGCAGGTTACCCGTCGCCTTTAATAATTGGCTATATTCAAGGTTGTCATAGAGTTGTGTCATAACAGGTTCTATGCGTATGAGATCTTCAATAGTCTCAAATAAAGGCGTCACTCCAATATGACAGAACCACTCGCCGTCTTTCAATCCTGCTAATCCGGCATGATGGGACAACATCATGACTTCCATAATATGGCTTGCTTCGTGAGTCATGGAAATAACATAGTTGCCAAATGCGTGCTTACTGATATCTCTGCGCATTTCTACTATAACATCGAATATTGCAACGGTTTCCTGGGTATTCTCACTGAGTATTGTATCTTCAGGTATGGCGCTAGCGGGTTCACTAATGACTTGTGATAATATTTTTAGGCGTTTTGGTTCATCCAGTGATAAGTAGTCGATGCCTCGACAATTGAGCAATTCTGCGACGGCTTCGGTATGCCGAGTTGATTCCTGTCGTAGATCCAGATTGAGTAAGTAAAAACCGAATGTCTCAACTAGACGCGTGAGGTCTTTGAGCAAACCATCAGCGGTATGAGCATCACCGTGACTAATTAGAGAGTTTTTGATTAGGCTAAGGTCTGCGAGTAATTCAGATTCATGTTGGTAGCGATCTCTTTTTTCTTTGTATAAATCCTGCGACGTGGGATTCAGCTGGTGTTTGATGTAGGCTAAATTATGTTTCAATCGACAGCGCATAAATGACAGCTTACGACGATAGGGTTCATTGATAAATCGGTCCGGTTTATCTGAGAAAATCTCTAAACAATATTTTTCGTCACTCTTGATGCTATCCAATAATGCTTCAGTCGGACTGCAGAAACTCGTGGAATAAGTGAGTGTCTCAATTAATTTTTGTATACATTCGAGATAGTGAGAAAGAATGGCTTTGTGCTGCAATTGAATCGCGAGAACTGTAGTCTCTGGTTTTACATTGGGATTACCGTCCCTGTCTCCGCCAATCCAGGAGCCGAATTTTAGAAAACTGGGTAAAGTTATATCTTTATTGCCGTAGGTTTTTTCGATAGCGGATTCAAAATTACGATAAGTCTTGGGTACGGCTTCAAATAGACATTCATCAAAATAATCCAATCCGTAGACTATTTCATCTTTGACTCGAGGTTTGTTAGCACGGACTTCATCCGTTTTCCAGAATGTTTGAATTTGATTCAGTAATGTGTCTTCGAGCACCTGCTTTTCTACGTCACTAAGCTGCGTATTATAAAATTGCGCGTTGGTTGCGGTTATCCTACGCATTGCATCTCTAATTGTGCGTCTCTTTGACTCGGTAGGGTGCGCAGTCATAACAGGGATATAAGCGAGCTGGTCTAGTAAATTTTGTAACCGTGCCTGATCAATACCTTTTCGCTTTAGTTCTTCTAGCGTGGCCTGGAAAGAACCGACCCAGTGAGCGCCCTCTGCGCGGCTTTGTTTTTGGCGTAAATAATGATTATGTGTTTCCTCTGCAATATTGAGCAGTGTGAAATAACTGCTAAATGCACGTACCACGTGAGTTAATGCGGCGGGGGTCAATTTTTTGATAAGACTGTCTAGATCGTGTCGATTATTTTTATTCTCGCGATCTTTTCTAATATTAATAAAACCGAGGCGCAAAATTTCTACTGCGTCATAAACATCTTGACCTTCTTGAGAACGTAAGACATCGCCGAGTAGCGTGCCAAGTAACTTAACTCTAGCACGCAGTGCTTTGTCGTCTGGACTGTCAACCATACGTACTCCTTCCCATAAATAACCTAATGTGGTGTGCGCCGTTGCGGTCAGCACCTTTATCCTAGATTAATCGGTTGGGCGCGAAAAGACGTTATTGATGCATCCTACTTTAAAAAAATTGCGCCATCACCTGATTGAATGGTGATGAGTCAATTTTTAGATTTGCGAGGTGCGACAACAGCCTGCATGGACTTTTGTAATCCAATCGATTAATTTAGGTTTATTGTAATAATGTCGCCAGGAAGTGCTTCGGACTCCCTGGAACCGGCCATTATAATGATTTGCACAACTATTTCACGAATTTGGGTCAAAATATTGACCCAGCAATGGATAAAATTGCGAAAGAAAAAAACTATTATTTAAAAAACAAAGGTTTAGTATGAAGTATCTCGATAAAATTTCGATTTTAATGCTGGCCCTGCCGGCCATTTTTCTCGCGTTTGCACCGTTTCGTCCACAACCGCATCTTTGGCAAAAATTATCTATGCTGTTTCAGGGTGAATTAAGCCGCACCGTCGACATTTTTGACCTATTTTGGCACAGTATTTTTCTAGTACTGTTGGCGCTCAAATTGCTACGCGTGCAGCAACAAAAAAGAGGCACGACGCAGCAATGATACAACGTATAGAAGTGTGCCGTTAGAAGAGTGAGTCTGAGACTATCGCCATCGTGATGGCGATTCTCGCGTTAATGCACGATTGTGTTGTTAGGTTAGTCCTTTTTAGCAGTACTTATGCCCAATAGTGGATAGAATGGACAGAAACTGATAAAAGCAGTCAATATAGGGACGACACCCACCCAACCCCAAGGGGTTTGTGGACCCACAAATACTAAACTAATCAAACCCGCACCTAGTGCAATACGTATTACTTTATCTATTGTTCCAACGTTTTTGTTCATAGTTATATCCTTCAATGCTTTTACTCACTCAAGTTTCGGGGTTCAGTGGCTCGTTAATATCGTACTACTCTGCAATAGGGTGGATGCGCGAAGCGCATCCACCCATGGTCAGCATTGTTAAAGTCTTGAT
>JBGMRO010000203.1:0-4716 GCA_048061555.1 Thiohalomonadales bacterium
ATTTTTTCGGTCGACCTGTTCAATGAAGGTGTCGATCTGCCTGCCATTGATACGATCATGATGCTGCGACCGACCGCATCAAAGATTCTGTTCTTGCAGCAGCTAGGGCGTGGATTACGATTGCATGCAGAGAAAGATTTTGTACGTGTGCTAGATTTTATCGGTAACCACAAGGCATTCTTAAATAAACCAGAATCTCTTTTTGGCGTATCTTCGCTGCGTGAATTTGTACAACAGCAACAGGCCGGAATGTTACCGCTACCAAAGGGCTGTTACGCCAACTACGATGTGGCGGTAATCGATTTTTTACAACAGGTTGCCAGGAGTTTTGCCAAGGGAATAATCGAGACCTACGAGTTACTAAAATCTGTGGAACAACGGCGGCCAAGCGCCGTTGAGGCGCTTCGGGCTGAGATAAATTTTGGGCATATACGGAGCAAGTTTGGCTCGTGGTTTGAACTACTCGCTGAATGTGGCGATCTCGATGAGGCACAAAAGCGGGTGTTGCAGCGGCACCGTTCCTATTTTCTTGAAATTGAAACGGCATCATTGACTAAATCGTACAAAATGGTACTGCTGGAGGCCATGCTGGAACTCGATGGATTTATAAAGGCGCAGACCCTTCATCATCTCGCTATCCGCTCTGCTGAAATCCTACAACGTCGCCCATTGTTAATGAAACAGGATTTACCCAAACAATTTCGAGATTTAAAAAATGTACTCGGTACTCAATCAGCCAAGTGGCTTACTTACTGGAATAAAAACCCGGTAAATGCCTTTATCGGTGGTAATAAAAAAGATGGCCAGGCATTCTTTAAGCTGCAGGATGATCGCTTGGTCCCGAATTTCAAATTGGCCCGCGAAGATCGTGATATCTTTCGGCGTATGGTGCAAGAGTTAGTGGATTATAAGATGGCCATGTATTCCGCACGAGGGCAAGCGGATGTAAATATCGATGTCCTTACGGCACCCATGATCTCTGCTGAGGTCGAGGAAGACTGGGCAGAGATTCCATTTTTCCCGAATCTCAAGATCGCTTGCGGCCATTTCAAGAACGCAAACGCCGAAAACGAGGCAATAGTGCATATACCGCCGCAGTATCGCGCCGATCCGTCACGCCATTTCATTGCTTGTGCCTCTGGCAACTCTATGGACGGTGGAAAACAACCCATCAAGGATGGAGATTATATACTTTTAGAATCGATCAACTCAGATCGTGCCGGTTCGATTAGTAATCAGATCATGGCGGTGGAGCAGCAAGACGTGAGTGGTGACGATCAATATGTGTTGCGAATGATACGCAAACGCGATGAGGGCGGTTATTATTTTCAGGCGAACAATCCCGAATATGCCGATTTCGACTCTACGTCTGAAATGCGGACCTTTGCGCGTTTTTGTGGGATTGTTGTCCCTGCGGATGTGGTTGAGAAAAACCGTTAACCTAGTGATTACTTTTCTGGCTCTTTATTAGCCATTTAATAACGTATCTATTGCCACACGGACCATTTCATCAAGTTTATCTACCTAAAAAACAACAAGAATTGGCCGGGTAGGGTTGTATAGAGTCCGGTAGATTTGTTCTAAACCGGCAATCATAAGGCCGCGCTAGACAGCTTGCAGACCTTCAGGTAGCCTATCGCCTTATAAATCATAATAATTATATTAAGAGGGTAAATGCCATGACCCGAGGTAGAGGGAAGAGACGTATAGCGGATTTGCTTGGAATTTTTGTCATTCTGGGGGCTTTTTTAACCATCATTTTTGTGGCGGGTTGTTCGTCCACCGATAAGAAAGTGGCGGATGATGCCGACGCAACGCCGACAGCAGGCGCTGCCGAACAATCGGGTGGGGCGTTTGGCGATGATAATGCTGCGCTTGCCGCTAATGAAAAATCCGCTGACGCGGCACTCGAAGATGTGCCGGAGACCGTTGCCGCCCCCAGGGTGGTCGAGACCTGTAAAAAGGAGCCCTATATTAAATATGAATCGGCCTCTCGGGCGAGCATTAAAGTGGGTTGGGCGGCAACGAAGTCGGAGCAATACGGTGTCGGTTTTAAAGATGCGGCGGAATACAAAAAATGGAGCTCGACCCATAATGCCTTGTTTAAACGCGTGACCAAGGCCTGTGAGACCTTGTCAAAATGTGCCCAAGCGAAGAAAAAAGACAAGAAAATACAGTGTGTTGAAGAAGCTACGGTGTTTCGGGATCTGCAAAATATAGCCAAGACGTTTGCTAGCAATGTAAAAGAGGTGGAGACATCGCAGGTGATAGATCTTTGTGCTATGAAACCCAATCTCGATGATAGCGCAAGATGCTTCGATGCACTGGCGACCAATATTCGTGCCGCCTGCGATACCGAAGAGTGTGCCGAGTTGGCGCAGTGTTGGCAGAATATCTATTTTATGGACGCTGCACTGCGTCAGGCAGAGACTTCATGTCGTTTTGCGAGACAGAAACTTTCGAAGTGCCGTGGTTACAGTGAGCAAATAGGTCGGCGCAAGGCAAAGTTGGCGCAATGTTCGGCACTGCATGAGGCGGCAAACATTCACGTTTTACCGGTTTTATAACAACCGCCCACCCCGTTTATTTACGCAATTTTCGGGGGGGCAGTGGCTCGTTTTAGCCGTACTACTCTGCAATAGGGTGGATGCGCTTCGCGCATCCACCCTTGGTCGGTATTGTTAAAGTCTTGAACTCCGCTTGAACTGCGAGACTTGAGTTATTTAGTTCCCTACCCCGGTCTCTGCTTGCGAGCTAGGCTGGTAAATAACCACTTGGTTACGCCCTGCCGATTTGGCGTGATATAAGGCATTATCCGCGGTATATAGCAGCCTTGTGATAGCCTCTCCTGTTGGTAGGTTTAGGTCTGCGGTATTGACCCCGACACTCGCCATCATGGGGATGATTTGTACTTCATATCGTGCCGGGGTTTTTTCTAGGGTCGTGCGTAATTTCTCCGCTAAGAACTGTCCGCCGTCCGTATTATCGGCCAAGCTAAGTACAAAAAATTCTTCGCCACCTACCCTGAACACATAGTCATTGCCGCGACACCCCTGTTGCAGGGTTTTGGCTACGTGGATTAAACACTCATCACCACACATATGGCCATGTTTGTCGTTAATCTGTTTGAAGTGATCGATATCGATCAATATACCAAATAGATAGAGATCGTCACGTCGTGCCTGCGCAAAAAGTTTTGGGAAGATCTCCTGTAAATAACGCCTGTTATGCAGCCCAGTCAGAGAATCGGTGATGGCGGAATGCTGTAGTTCCCGGTGAACATTCTCGACCTCTTGCTCTTTTTCACGTAAGGACTGTAACATCTCTGCAAACTGATTGGAGAGCAGATCGATCTCATTTCTTGCCGTCGCGGTGGTGAGTACCGGTAAATGGCCGTTGGCGACTTGCTGGGCGATGTCGGTCAATTTTGCTAGCGGTTGATTAAAATTTCTAAGGATCATAAGACCGACCAGTAGGATGCCTACGCTGCCGAGTATACCCAAGAAAAGAATGAGCCAACCATGGTGGCTGAGCTTTTCCAATAGATTGTTTTCTGAGACGCCGTACCAGATTCGTGGAGAAATCGCGCTGCCCGCATGATTGATCTGTGCCTCGAGTACGGTCGCCACGCGAAATAACTCGTTGTCGATGCGTACGTAGCCTGCTGAGTCTACTTTGAACGATTTCCCCTTTACACCTTCCAGATTACTCTGTTGGATGACGCCATTATGTTCGATGAATAGGAAACCGTTGTTCAGGAAATTTTGTTTGCCAATCCAGACATCATCGATACTGGTGACTAATACGACCATACCGAGTGTAGCACCTTGATATTCAATGGGGACCGAGGTCACCATGTCGATGCCTCGACTACTTTGCAGGTAAAAGACTTCTTCTTGTTTTGATTCCGTGATTCGATCGAGTACCTCCATGGCGAGTTCAGGGTATTCCTTGCCCAGTAGAATTCGACCCGTCGTGGTTATCAGTAGACGATGTGTTACGGGTAACCAACCAAAATGCCTTTGATAGAGTGCCCGTAACGGCTCAGAATCCGTGCGAACCTTTACCACCATAAACATATATTCCTGCACTCGGTCATCCGCACCCACAATTTCTGCATAATGCATTAGGTCTTGTTGTTCCATGTACAGGTAATTTTGTATCAATTGGGTGGTCGTTTTCAGCTGCAGTCCAGATTCTTCTAACAGGATAGAACGGGAGCTATAGTAGGTAAAACTTAAGATAGAGATCAGAAAAGTGAGTAACAGTGTGGTGTATAGCGTTAATCGATGTCTATAAGTCTTTAAGTGTTGCATAGTGGATTAGCATCCTGCCGTGTATTGCTTAGTATTAATTGGTGCGCAAGGGATTAAGTGGCAGTAAATTATATTTTTTGGCGACGCGCCTGAAGGCCGGCCCGGTTTGCGCTTCCCTGATTAAAGTCAAAATGTCTTTCGACGGCTGCTTATTGGTGATCGCAGACAAGCGGCGGAAATATGGATATTTACCATTGGCCAGATTTTCAGCAGTGGGGGCATAGTTATCGATGCGAATGATTTTGACGTTATCGCTGGCCTTGAATTTCCAAGTCGAACCTGTGTGGCCGATAGCACCGCCAAAGTCGCTAATATGTTGCACCATGGCAACGGCACTCTTAACGATGATGCGTTCCTGTCTGGCATCTTTTGCATTAGGGATAATTTTTTTCCAATGTCC
>JBGMRO010000203.1:4816-6847 GCA_048061555.1 Thiohalomonadales bacterium
TGATGCGTTCCTGTCTGGCATCTTTTGCATTAGGGATAATTTTTTTCCAATGTCCCGGTCTCTTTTTACAATGCTGGCGGGTTACTAATACGATTGGACTATCGTTTCCACCCACTTCTTTGCAATTGATGACATCGCCAGTGAAAATCGCCTTGACTTGTTTGCTGGTTAGATTGTCGACCGGGTTATCATTGCGTAACATGATAACAATGGGTTCCTTGGCTAAGGGGTATACCACGATTTGTTCTTTTTCGATCTCTTCGTCTGAGAGCGGGCAGCAAACAAAACCAAAGGTCTCATGACCGGGCCGGTTTTGCTTTGCGGCCTTGATACCGGCATTGCAGCCCACCCCGACCATCGAATTTTCACCAAACAGAACAGTTCTACGGCCGGTGGCTTTTTCCAGGTCGGCCTTCAGTGCATCAAATACGATCCAGGAGAAGTGTGCGCCGGCCCCCATCAAGGCATTCTCTGCAGGATCTTCGACCTTGGCACTTGTGTGAGTGCTGAGTAGGCCCAGAAAAATGACAATGACTAGATGGCCTGACCGAAGTCGGCGCTGGGTTCCCTTGCTCATGATTTGGACCTCGGTTTTAGTTTCAGGTGATGGGGCTAACTACCTACCTTATCGGGATTTTCATGCTTATCTTTAATCTACCAACAAGCATAGAACGTCTAAGTGGCAGTGATATGACGAAAATAGGATTTGTTTCGCAACGACTACTATGAGATCTGCGTATACTGCCATACCCCGCATGGCACCAATACAAAAGTCGATGCACCCTTGTGGAATCGAACCGTAAACTTGAGTGCCTGGCCGGGTGTGGGTCCATTGGGAAACAACCATTTTGTCTTGGGTAACGAAATTGGAAAGGCCATACCGATAGGGCAGTCGGGCACTTGCACCATTTGCCATCGAGACAACGGCGGAAATGGTGGTGCACCCGATTATACGAACTTTGTCATTGGCCAGGATTTACGCAACGATCATCCTATCGGGATCCTATATCCCGAGGTTTTTGGTGCCGGCACCGATTTTCAAAACCCGCCAGGCATTGTCCCGGGAGAGCTGCGTTTTTTTGATCTCGACGGTAACGGTTATCCCGACAAGGGCGAGGTGCGCCTATATGACTCGGGTGATGGTTACGAAGTCGAATGCGCCTCCTGTCACGATCCGCATGGCGTCCCTTCGATGGGGCCTGGTTCGGAGTTTAACCCGAGTTTTTTACGGGTGAGCAATGGTAACGCCACGAATGGCTCGGGAATCGCCAGTGGCTTGTGCCTGACTTGTCACATTAAATAGTTCGTGCCCATCCACAAACGGTCTATTTCCCAGAATGCCAGACATAAAAAAACCCCGTGATTATACGGGGTTTTTTTATGTGCTAGTGAGAGCTAATTCACTAGATAGATCTAAGGTCTATGCTGCGCATTGCATATCAGGCTTGCGCTTGTTGCGTCGTGAAAGCCCCACTAAACCGAGTAGGCCTATGCCCATTAAGGCTAGCGATGCAGGTTCGGGCACCGCGATTGTTGAGTTGCGCACTAGGTAAGTGCCGAGGCCAATATCAGACTGCTGGTCTCTCCAATCTTCGAAATCTCCGACGAAATCTGTACCGAAGACGGCGCTCGCATCCAAGTTGTACATGCCGGCGATATCAATATCTGCAGCGCCCAACGTTCTTAAGGTATTATTTTCATCACTATATAACCCTAAACCGAGATCCATCGTGATCGTGGATAGACCGAGGTTAATAGAACCGCTATAAGTAGTATCGAATAAACTAAAAAAGTTGGCAATGTCGTTGCTTTGATCGGCGTACGCAGGTTCGATATAAGATGTGCTATCGACTGAGACACCTAGGCCCGTATTATCGGAATAGCCACTAAATAGTGTGCCGAAGATATTTTCTACCTCGTTATTGCTCGCATAACGCCAGCCAGGGTTGTTCGCGCCGGCCGCGTTGTAAGTCATGCCATTGGTGGCGCTCAGGTCCAGCCAATCTAGGCCGGTAGAATTATCGCTGGTAA
>JBGMRO010000204.1:0-6824 GCA_048061555.1 Thiohalomonadales bacterium
ACCGATTACATAGACTAATAAATCTAGAATTACCGAAAGCTCACCACAAACTATATTAAAGCTCACCACTAACTATATTAATGTCACACCCATGAAAAGCGCAGAACTTCGAAAAAAATTCCTGGACTACTTTGGTCACCGAGAGCACGAGATTATCGCCAGCAGCTCATTAGTGCCTGGCAATGATCCGACACTGTTGTTTACCAATGCCGGCATGGTGCAGTTTAAGGATGTTTTCTTAGGGGCCGAGAAACGTGCCTATAATCGTGCCGCGACATCACAGCGCTGTGTGCGCGCCGGCGGAAAACACAACGACCTGGAAAACGTCGGATATACTGCGCGACACCACACCTTTTTTGAGATGCTCGGGAATTTTAGTTTCGGTGATTATTTCAAGGAAGAGGCCATCCTATATGCCTGGGAGTTTCTCACCGTTGAGCTAAAGTTACCCCCAGAACGCCTATGGGTCACCGTTTATGATGAAGATGACCATGCGGCGGGTATCTGGTTAAAAGAGATCGGCATCGATCCTGGGCGTTTTTCCCGCATCGGGGCCAAGGACAATTTTTGGTCCATGGGGGATACCGGACCCTGTGGTCCGTGCAGTGAGATATTCTACGATCACGGCAAAGAAGTGCCCGGTGGACCGCCAGGCAGCCCCGACGAGGATGGGGACCGCTATATCGAAATCTGGAATCTCGTCTTCATGCAGTACGATCGGGATAAAAAAGGCCAGCTAACCCCATTGCCACGACCCTCGGTCGATACGGGTATGGGTCTAGAAAGACTCGCCGCGATTATGCAGGGTGTGCACAACAATTACGACATTGATCTATTCAAGGTTCTTATACAAGCAGCCGCCACACTCTTGTCTTGCGACGATCTGAATGAAAAGTCTCTACGTGTCATCGCCGACCATATACGTGCCTGTTCATTTTTGATCGTCGACGGCGTTGTGCCCTCGAATGAGGGGCGCGGTTATGTATTGCGGCGTATTATACGACGGGCGATACGACACGGCCACAAGCTCGGTATGAAAGAGGCCTTTTTTTATAAATTGGTAAAACCACTGGCCGAAGAAATGGGTGCGGCTTACCCGGAGCTAGACCGTGAGCTTGCGAATGTCAGCAAGCAATTGAAACAAGAAGAGCAGCGTTTTGCCGAGACCGTAGAGCAAGGTCTAGAGATTCTCGAACAGCAGATCAGAAATTTATCCGGAAAAGAAATACCGGGTGAGGTGGTATTTAAACTCTATGATACCTATGGATTTCCAGTAGACCTGACCGCAGATGTTGCGCGCGAGAAAGGCTTAAGTGTAGATATCGACGGTTTTGAAGCGGCCATGCAGGACCAGCGCGAACGCGCCCGCGCGGCGAGTCAATTTGCAGGCGAGAGCGTAGATCAAATCGACATCGATGCTACTACTGAATTTACCGGCTATGATCACAACGCCGCTAGTGCACATATTGTGGCGCTTTTTGTCAATCGCCAATCCTCTAACAAGGAAAAGAATCACTATGAACCCGCCACCGAGCTAAAAGAAGGTGAAAAAGGCTTTGTGGTCTTAGACCAAAGCCCGTTCTATGCGGAATCCGGTGGCCAAGTGGGGGATCAGGGGTGCTTGACCACGACCAGTTCTCTATTTCGTGTGCAAGATACCCAGAAGAACAAAACGGCCTTCTTACATTACGGTATTGTCGAAACAGGCAGCTTTAAGCTTAAAGAAAAACTCACTGGCAGCATTAATGAAAATGAGCGTTATGCGATTGCCTATAATCATTCAGCTACCCACCTTATGCATGCGGCCCTACGCGAGATTCTTGGCGAACATGTCACTCAGAAAGGTTCATTAGTCGATGCAGCACGTCTGCGTTTCGATTTTTCCCACTACGAAGCGGTTACACCTACAGAGATCGCTCAAATCGAACAACTGGTGAATGAAAAAATTCGCGAGAACCTAACCGTCGAGACCGACATTATGGCGCACGCGGATGCGATTAAGTCTGGTGCTATGGCGCTATTTGGCGAAAAGTACGGTGATAAAGTACGTGTCCTGCGCATGGGCGAATTTTCGGTAGAGTTGTGTGGCGGCACCCATGTGGCGCGTACCGGCGAAATTGGCGTCTTCAAGATCGTGAGTGAGCAGGGTGTCGCCGCAGGCGTACGGCGAATCGAGGCACTTACCGGCCCAGGTGCTTTGGACTGGGTTGCGCAACAATCCGAGCAAGTCAACGGCATCGCGGGTTTGCTAAAGACCACCCCAGAAAAACTATTGGAAAAGGTCGAACAGACCCTGAGTCGTAATCGCCAGCTCGAAAAAGAACTCGAACATTTGAAAATGAAGTTGGCCCATCAACAAGGGCAAGATCTCGTGAGTCAAGCGATCGACATCGACGGCATAAAGGTACTGGCGGTACGCCTAGATAGTATCGATGCCAAGACCTTGCGCGAAACCGCCGATCAACTCAAAAATAAATTGGGCAGCTCGGTGGTGGTATTGGGCACGGTCAACGATGAGAAGGTGAGCTTGGTGGCAGGTGTTAGCAAGGATCAGGTAAAACGCATTGCCGCCGGGGCCACCGTCAATGCCGTTGCGCAACAGGTGGGTGGTAAGGGAGGTGGCCGTCCCGATATGGCTATGGCGGGGGGGAACGATCCGTCCTCGCTGGATGCGGCCCTGAAAAGTGTACCAGAATGGGTGCGCCAGCAGCTACAGGCCACCGACGTCGTGAGTTAAATCTACGTATAAATAACCATCCTAGATCGGTATACTTACAATCTCTGTGTAACGCGGTATTATCTGATTTTTGCACGCGGTGCCGCCACAAAGACAAATGTTAGGTGTACATGGCAGTAATTGATATGGTAGTTTTTTTAGAGGTTGATAAGTAATCAATTTCTCTAAAATATGAGCGATTTGCTCCGGTTGTGACTATCTTTTGCTTCAGAAGTAGTGTAATTTGCGCCCTCTTAACGTGTATATTACATACATGTTCCGAACCAATTTCTCTACCAGACGTCATAACAGGACTTCTATAGCGTGTTTAGCAATCTTTTTACAGCCACTTTTACCACGTCTTATTTAAAGTAATAGACGGATGTTCTTGAAGGTCGTATGGCGCTTATAGTACAGAAATTCGGTGGGACCTCGGTAGGAGCGGTCGAAAAAATTCAAAGCGTGGCCAAGAAGATCCACGACGCGGTCATTGCAGGCGACCAGGTTGTGGTGGTCGTATCCGCTATGAGCGGCGAGACTAATCGTTTGGTTGAGATGGCCAAGCAGATACAGGCTCAACCCACGCCACGGGAACTGGATGTGTTGTTGTCCACCGGCGAACAGGTCACGATTTCCTTGCTAGCGATGGCCTTGATAGAACGAGGTTGTGCGGCAATATCGTATACCGGCGGACAGGTCTGTGTACGTACCGATAGCGCATTTACCAAGGCCCGCATTAGTGCGATCGATGATACACAGATCCGAGCCGATCTAAAGCAGCAACGCGTGGTTGTTGTCGCCGGCTTTCAGGGCGTCGATGCTAGTAATAATATCACCACACTCGGACGCGGTGGCTCTGATACTACGGCGGTCGCGTTGGCGGCGGCCTTAAAGGCAGACGAATGCCAGATCTATACCGATGTCGATGGTGTGTATACCACCGACCCCAGGATGGTCAGCGAAGCCCGCCGTCTAGATCGAATCACATTTGAAGAAATGCTTGAGATGGCCAGTCTGGGGTCCAAGGTATTACAGATTCGTGCGGTAGAATTTGCCGGCAAATATAATGTACCACTGCGAGTATTGTCTAGTTTCGAACCTGGTGAAGGCACACTCATTACCTACGAGGACGAATCTATGGAGCAGGCGCAGATTTCAGGTATTGCGTTTAATAAAGACGAAGCAAAAATAACCGTATTGGGCGTACCCGACCAACCGGGTGTGGCGCACCAAATTTTGGGTCCCGTCGGTGAGGCCAATATTGAAGTTGATATGATTATTCAAAATGTAGGTGCCGATGGCAGCACTGATTTTACCTTCACTGTACATAGAAATGACTATAATCGTACTTTAGACGTATTAAACCCGGTGATTCAAGGATTGGGCGCACGAGAGTTGAATGGTGATCAAAAAATAGTCAAAGTGTCTCTGGTTGGCGTTGGAATGCGCTCTCACGCCGGTATCGCGAGTACTATGTTTGAAACATTGGCAAAAGAAGGTATAAATATTAGAATGATATCGACGTCTGAGATAAAAATATCCGTCGTAATCGATGAAAAGTATCTAGAATTAGGGGTGAGGGCGTTGCACAACGCTTTTGGCCTTGAGAAGGCCCCGATTTAGGAGGGTAGATTGGGGTGGGAGAAAACGCCTTAAGATACCGGTCGTGAGTATATAAAAAAAGCTGACTGGTGGTTATAGGTGATTGAGCAGTTGTTAATTTAGCTGAAGGTTTTATACCGGTGGCCGATACTTAGTAGTGAATCAGCCACCTATGGTTTAAAAATAGGAGCTAAATCAATAAGGAGATAAAATAGATGTTAATCCTAACAAGACGCGTCGGAGAATCTCTGATCATCGGAGACGACGTGACAGTGACGGTGCTGGGAGTGAAGGGAAACCAAGTTCGAATCGGCGTGGATGCACCGAAACAGGTGTCAGTCCACCGTGAAGAGATCTATGAACGGATACAGAAAGAAAAAGCCAATCAAGGGCCAGGCGAAGCGGTTGGCTAAGTATTGCTTAACGGAGTTTTAGACAAAAAAACACTTATGGGGTAGACCGTAAGTGTTTTTTTCCAGTGCGTAAATAGCGCATTGTTCAGAAAAATTCTGCGCAGCTGATCGTCTGTTGATCGATAGGCAATAGCTGCGTTTTAGTACCTGCCTGATTTCTCTCATCTCCCGCCGTCGCAGGGATTCACGGCGTTATGTCTAAATAAGGTGATTACGTAAATTCTAAAAAGCACGATGCACCAGTATCTCGTATGTCTTTACTGTGTCCAACTGATGAATCCAGAATTATTTTAGGTTGAATTTGAGATATCTGATCGAGATATCTCAAATTTCCAGAGATTTGTTATTTATATTCCTTATTATTCAATAAAAAGGTTCACTAATCCGTCTAAATTTGGCAGAATTGCGCCCTGACAAAATGTACTTGCCTATCGCAGGAAATTAAAGCGCGTATAGTGAGTAGATGGTCGTGAAATACCTTGTCTAAGTCACCGATTTTTAGGCAATTTGAATAATCTCAAAGGTAACGGAGAAGTGGCCGAGTGGCTGAAGGCGCGCCCCTGCTAAGGGTGTATACGTTAATAGCGTATCGAGGGTTCGAATCCCTCCTTCTCCGCCATAGTTCGTAGATCACCTAATAGCACTCAAATACAGAGCACTAGCTAAGGCGTCGTTGCAAAGATGCGAGACTCACCTTTTTACATCCGTTTTCCGCGGTAAACACCCTTTTTTATGCATTGCGCTATACTTGTATCAGACCGCACTATTTTAATACAAAAAGTAAGGAATTTTTTCGGCCAGGGCTAGTCGGAATCTATAATGTGCCGATAAGATATCGGCATGAAAAACGCATTAACAGGGCATTACAGGGGGCAAAAGTTATAAAAGTATGGATATGATGGACAACAAAATTATTATTAAGGGCATAACAGTAAGTGGTAGCAAATTTCGGCCGAGTGATTGGGCCCAACGCCTGACTGGGGCAGTATCTACCCTAGGGCCGGGCAGACGCATCATCCCGCACCCAAAGATCAGCGTAGTGTTGATTGAGGGGATTCCTAGTGTGGTATTTGACCAGGATCTAGAGGCAGAGGAGCCTATGTTGTATAGCTTCCTGAAGAATTTTGCCGACAGTAACCTACTTCAAATGGAAACCAATCACCCCAAGCAGTGATTGCTCACCGAGTGCGAGTGTATTAAGGCTATTTGATAAAATAGTCTTAAACCGTCGCCTCGTCCGGCCATTTTTTGATGTAGTTTTTCAGGATTTGATTTTCGAATTGTGATTCGGTCAATAGCTGTTCGACGACGTCGACAATAGAAATAATACCCTCGAACTTCCCATTATCGATTACCGGTAAGTGCCTAATTCTATGGCCGGTCTTATTGTCCATCATTAAGGACATGGCCTGCTCTAGACTATTTTCGGAGGTACAGGTAATGATGTCTTCCGGCATGAAGTCGGACACGGTCGATTTAGTCAAATCCGCTTCACGGCCGACGGCGATCATGATGTCACGTTCTGTGACTATACTCAGCATCTTATCGCCCTCAAAGACCACCAGCGAACCAATCTTGTGTCTACACATCACCTTAGAGGCCTCTAACATGGTGTCATTCTTGTTAATCTGAATACAGCTATGACCTTTTTTTTCGAGTATAGAGCTCACGTTCACGGTAATATCCTCATGATTTTGTCTAGTGAGTGTACTAATTTTGGGTAGACCCAATAATTATATTTTTCTAGCGTACTATCTAATATTAGCCAAGGATGGTCACAAGGCCAATGTGAATCACAGATTAATACTGTTCAGCCATTATTAGCAATAATTTTTGATGCGAAAGTGTGACCGAAAATCAAAAAATGATCAAGCACTGCGTGAGAGTCTATGGTGCTCGCGAGAAAAACGATCTAGATTGTGGAAAATATGTGCAGATAGCGTCAGAATAGCTTGCCAAGACGCACAAATTTTGTCAAAATTCGGCCCCTTCCACCCACGAGGCGATGACCTCACGGAAAAGGCAGTAACAGATCAAAACCACGCGCCCGTAGCTCAGCTGGATAGAGTACCTGGCTACGAACCAGGCGGTCG
>JBGMRO010000205.1:0-6775 GCA_048061555.1 Thiohalomonadales bacterium
TATACTGCGTAATTATCTATAGTATTATTTCTTACTATATTTTTTGTTAATTGATTAAATCAAGCCCATCGATGGCTGTAAAACCCCGCCATAAACCAAATTATATCTCTTTATTAAATGCCCACGGTGTTCAGATGACGTTTCTCTGACGCTCTAAATACAGGCGCGCAATCTTACCACCGATTGCACTAAACTACCATCTCTACTTGCAGTTCTCGTTTGTGGTCGCGCACTAACTAGTAGCCTGATCGACCACATCGACCAAACGCCAGCTCTTCATTTTAGAAATAGGCCGACACTCTGATATTGTCACTGTGTCGCCGATATTGCAGACATTTTCTTCGTCATGCACATGAAATTTGGTCGATAAACGTATATATTTACCGTACAGAGCATGTTTGACCCGTCGCTCTACCAATACAACCGCCGTTTTATTCATACGATCACTTACAACACGACCGACTTTCGTCCGTATAACCTTTGCATCACTCATGCTTTCTTACCTTTCTCATCGCCTGTTTTAGGAGCCATCTCTGTTATAATTGTCTTCACACGCGCTATGTCTCGACGAACGGCCTTGAAGCGTGCAGGACTATTCAGTTGTCCCGTGCCTTTTTGCATGCGCAGGTTGAACTGCTCTTTCAGTAACTCGTCGAGTTCCTGTTTTAATTCGTTTTCGCTTTTAGTTCTTAATTCAGTTGCTTTCATTTACATCACCGTTCGAATGGTAAACGCGGTACTAACTGGCAGTTTTGATGATGCCAGCTTAAAGGCCTCTCTCGCTAGTTCTTCAGGCACACCATCCATTTCGAACAACATGCGTCCTGGCTGAATCAATGCGACCCAATATTCTACGCTACCTTTACCTTTACCCATGCGAACTTCCAAGGGTTTCTTTGTTATGGGTTTGTCGGGAAAAATTCGAATCCATATCTTACCACCACGCTTAATGTGCCGGGTCATTGCTCTACGCGCGGATTCGATTTGGCGAGCCGTTATGCGACCTCGACCGGTGGCCTTCAGGCCAAAATCACCGAAATTGACGCTACTACCACGAACAGCTACACCGCGGTTTTTCCCCTTCATTTGCTTACGAAATTTTGTTCTTTTGGGCTGTAACATTAATGTAAACTCCTAACAAACCTATTTGGCTTTAGATTTAGCTTCAGCCGATTCTGCCATTTCTTTTTTTAGTAACGCGCTCTTGTCTAGCACTTCGCCTTTAAACAGCCAAACCTTTACACCGATGACACCATAAGTGGTATGGGCTTCAATGACGCCATAGTCAATATCTGCCCGCAAGGTATGCAATGGTACACGACCTTCGTGGTACCATTCGGTACGCGCGATTTCAGCGCCATTGAGACGACCCGATATACGCACCTTGATGCCGAGTGCCCCTAAACGCATTGCGTTACTCACGGCGCGCTTCATGGCACGTCGAAACATAATACGGCGTTCCAATTGCTGAGCAATATTCTCGGCAACTAGCGTGGCGTCCAACTCTGGCTTGCGAACTTCTTCAATGTTGATATTGACCGCAATACCCATCATCGCACTGATGGACTTGCGTAGCTTTTCTACATCTTCACCTTTCTTGCCGATTACAATGCCAGGTCTAGCAGTGTGGATCGTTATTTTTGCGTTGTTTGCCGGTCTCTCAATTAGTACATGACTCACAGAGGCACTTTTTAGGGTCTTTTTAATATGCGCCCGCACTTTCAGGTCCATATTTAAATAGTCCGCATAATTTTGAGTATTAGCATACCACTTGGAAGTCCAATCTTTGACGATTCCCAAGCGAATTCCTATTGGATGTACCTTTTGTCCCATGTATGCCTCTCTTAACCTAAATTAGTATTCTATGTTTACCAGCGACTTGCTGTTATTGACTATGGCTGTACCGGTTATACGCTATGGCGACTTGCATAGTATTTAGGCGTCACTCACCTTAAGGGTAATGTGGCTAGTGCGTCGAAGTTCACGTGTTCCGCGACCTTTTGCGCGAGCCCTAAAACGTTTTGTGGTTCTGGCTTCGTCGACAAATATGCAGGAAACCTTCAATTCATCAATATCTGCGCCTTCGTTGTGCTCGGCATTGGCGATTGCCGATTCCAATACCTTCTTAACCATAAATGCGGCCTTCTTATTGCTAAAGGTCAAAATTTGCAGCGCACGCTCTACGGGCACACCACGTATCTGGTCCGCAATGAGTCGACCTTTCTGTGCAGAAAGTGACGCATTTTTTAACATTGCTCTAACTTCCATCGATCAACGCCTCTTACTTGCCTTTTCTATCGGCCGCATGCCCACGATAGGTGCGGGTTGGTGAGAACTCACCCAATTTATAACCAATCATATCTTCAGTCACGAATACCGGTATGTGTAGTCTGCCGTTATGGACCGCAAGTGTTAGCCCCAACATATCAGGGGTAATCATTGATCGTCTAGACCATGTCTTTATGGGTTTTTTGCTATTAGTCTCTAGCGCAGTCTGCACTTTTTTAATTAAATGCAAATCGACGAAAGGACCTTTTTTAATGGAACGTGGCACAGTTATTTAACCTCATCCGTTATTTATTTTTACGGCGGCGTACTACCATGCCGTCAGTTCGTTTATTATGCCGCGTTTTATAACCCTTGGTTGGTGTTCCCCAAGGACTAACTGGGTGGCGACCACCCGACGTTCTACCTTCACCGCCTCCATGTGGATGATCCACTGGATTCATTGCAACACCACGTACGGTGGGTCGAATGCCACGCCAGCGCGCAGCACCAGCTTTACCTAACGAACGTAAATTGTGTTCGCTATTGCCGACTTCACCTATCGTCGCTATGCAATCACTCAGCACTTTACGCATCTCACCGGAACGTAAACGTAGTGATGAATAACTTCCTTCTCGCGCTACCAATTGCGCCGAAGTCCCTGCACTGCGAGCCAATTGTGCACCCTTGCCAGGTTTTAGTTCGATACAATGTACGGTGGTTCCCACTGGCATATTGCGTAACGACATGCAATTCCCAGGTTTGATCGGCGCATCTGAGCTCGCCATGATCTCCGTACCGACCTCGACATTCTTTGGCGCAATAATATAGCGGCGCTCACCGTCAACGTAGAGTATTAAGGCTAAGTTGGCACTACGATTAGGATCATACTCAATGCGCTCCACTTTTCCCGGAATACCGTTTTTGTCCCGTTTGAAATCGACAATTCGATAGTGCTGTTTATGACCGCCACCACGATGTCTTACCGTAATTCGACCGTTATTATTTCTGCCACCCGATTTATTTTTCTTTTCGAGCAACGCACTATGTGGTTTGCCTTTGTGTAGCCCCGGAGTCTTAACCGAGACCACAAATCTGCGTCCTGGTGAAGTGGGTTTTGCTTTAATTATTGCCATGTTTTGTACTCTATACTTAGCTTAGTATTTACTAATTAATCTTAGTTTAACCACCAATCTAACTTACGGATGGACCTTTCCAGCTGATGGTTTAATAAACAAATTAATATTTAATCTGCCCCGATAAAATCTATTTCTTGCCCAGCCTGCAGTCTGACATAAGCTTTTTTCCAATTCTTGCGTCGACCCACTTTAGCACCAAAACGCTTGGTTTTGCCCTTCACATTCAGAACAGAAACAGAGTCGACCTTTACATCAAACAAGTTTTCGACCGCTGATTTCACATCCGACTTATTTGCACGTGGAGAGATCTTAAAAACATATTGGTTTGAAGCCTCACCAATCAATGTTGTTTTTTCTGTGACGTGTGGCGACAACAGAACATTTGCTATTCGAGTCATTTTCATACCAGTGATCCCTCGATCTCTTTGACTGCGTCGGTTGTCATTATGATCGTTTCGTTGTTCACCAAGATTACCGGGTTAATTTGCGCGCTAGTACAGACATCCACTAAAGGCAGGTTGCTAGATGCTCGGCTGAGATTTTCATTTTCCTCATGGGTGACTATTAATACATCCTTGAGTCCCATTGAGGATATTTTTTCGTTAAACGCCTTGGTTTTGTGTGAATCTACGTCAAAGCCTTCGACAATCATTAATCTTTTCTGGCGTAAAAGTTCAGATAGAATGGTACTTATTGCTGCACGATACATCTTTTTATTTACTTTTTGTGAAAAATCTTTAGTCTTTGCCGCGAACGTTACGCCACCACTGCGCCAAAGGGGGCTTCGCGATGTACCGGCACGCGCGCGTCCAGTTCCTTTTTGGCGCCAAGGTTTTGCACCACCACCTCTGACCTGCGAACGTGTTTTTTGTGCTCGTGTGCCAGATCTAGCGCCGGACAAATATGCGGTAACGACCTGGTGAACTAAGGCCTCACTATAATCACGGGAAAAGGCGGCGTCAGACAACTCAATTGTCTTTTTTGATGCCTTGCCAGTAGCTGTCGTTAGCTGAATTTCCACCGTCTGTCCTCTTTTCAATGACTATTAATACTACAAAACTAAATGCTTACTTCACTTAATATTGATACCAAGTGCTGTCAAGTCTTTGCTTTAACTGCTTTACGTACTATGATATCTGCGTTTTTTGCGCCAGGTATTGCACCCTTGATAATTAATAGATTGCGCTCTTTATCTACTCGAACTAATTCTAAGTTCTGGACCGTACGTTGTACATTACCCATTTGGCCGGCCATTTTTTTGCCTTTAAATACTCTACCGGGGTCTTGACCCTGGCCAATTGAACCCGACGCACGATGAGACAAAGAATTACCATGAGTCGCATCTTGCATGTGATAGTTATGACGTTTAATGACACCTGCAAAACCTTTACCGATACTGGTACCCGTCACATCTAATTTTTGTCCGCCACTAAACAACTCAACGCCAATCGCCGCTCCGACTTTTAAGTCCGCACCTTCATCCAGATCAAGGCGAAATTCCCACAGACCGCGCCCAGGTTCGACTCCCGCTTTAGCAAAGTGGCCTGTGGCCGGTTTATTGACCCGATTCGGTCTGCGACTACCGGTGGTAACTTGTATTGCGCGATAGCCATCGGACTCTTCAGTCTTCAGCTGCGCGATATAGTTCGGCTCAACATGGACGATGGTGACCGGTATAGAATCTCCGTTCTCCGTAAATATGCGGGTCATGCCCGCTTTGCGCCCAACTACACCAATTGTCATTTTATCTTCCTCGCTCTACCCGGTCTGATGGATAGAATTTATATTAATTCGGATCTAGCTTAATTTAATCTGCACATCAACACCGGCCGCTAAATCTAATTTCATTAGCGCATCTACCGTTTTGTCTGTTGGATCCACGATGTCCATGAGTCGCTTATGTGTGCGTATCTCATACTGGTCGCGGGCATCTTTGTTGACGTGCGGTGAAATTAATACCGTCCAACGTTCCTTTTTGGTCGGCAGAGGGATCGGCCCTTTGACCTGAGCCCCCGTTCGTTTAGCGGTATCCACTATTTCTTTGGCAGACTGGTCGATCAGTCTATGGTCGAATGCCTTCAAACGTATGCGTATTCTTTGTCCCGAGTCTGCCATGAGTTACTAACCTTTCTGAGTGCTGTTTTGATTTTTTGTCATAAACCAAATCGACTTTCTTGCGATTCGGTTCTTGTCTATACCCGTGCCGTTTCTGGCATTGAACCCTGTTTAACGTTTTACTCGATAATCTTCGCTACCACACCCGCACCCACGGTACGGCCACCTTCTCGGATCGCAAATCGCAGGCCTTCCTCCATCGCGATCGGCGCTATCAACTCTACGTTCATGTTGATATTGTCTCCCGGCATGACCATTTCTACATCTTTCTGTAGCTCTACCGCTCCCGTCACATCGGTCGTGCGGAAATAAAACTGTGGGCGATATCCCTTGAAAAATGGCGTATGTCGCCCTCCTTCATCTTTGCTCAAGATATACACTTCCGCCTCAAACTTCGTATGCGGCGTGATTGATCCCGGCTTTGCTAGCACTTGGCCGCGCTCGACCTCTTCTCGCTTCGTGCCACGCAATAATACGCCCACGTTGTCTCCCGCCCGACCTTCGTCCAGCAGCTTGCGAAACATCTCTACTCCCGTGCAGGTCGATTTCGCCGTGTCCTTGATGCCTACGATCTCGACTTCTTCGCCGACCTTGACTATGCCTCGTTCGATTCGTCCCGTGACTACCGTGCCTCGGCCCGATATCGAAAACACATCTTCCACCGGCATCAGAAAATCTCCGTCGATGGCCCGCTCTGGCTGTGGGATGTAATTATCCATCTCTTCAACCAATTTCATTATCGACGGTACCCCTATATCCGAGGTATCTCCTTCCAGTGCCTTTAATGCAGACCCCACGATGATCGGTGTATCGTCTCCTGGAAACTCGTACAGATCCAATAATTCGCGAATCTCCATTTCTACCAGCTCTAGTAGCTCGTCATCATCGACCATGTCCGCCTTGTTCATGTACACCAATATGTACGGGACACCTACCTGGCGCGATAGCAGTATGTGCTCGCGTGTCTGGGGCATTGGACCATCTGCCGCACTACAGACTAGGATCGCCCCATCCATTTGCGCCGCTCCCGTGATCATGTTTTTCACATAATCCGCATGTCCAGGACAGTCTACGTGCGCATAGTGCCGGTTGGCACTCTCGTATTCTACGTGCGCCGTCGCTATCGTGATGCCCCGCGCTCGTTCCTCTGGCGCACCATCAATTTGATCATACGCTTTATATTCTCCACCATGTTGCTCTGCCATGACTTTCGTCAGCGCCGCTGTTAAGGTCGTCTTGCCATGGTCTACGTGCCC
>JBGMRO010000206.1:0-6773 GCA_048061555.1 Thiohalomonadales bacterium
TCAATCAATTCATAACGTCGATTCGTTTTTAGTTTACAACGATTAAACGACTGTAAGTATCGACGAATTTCGGTGAGACTTTGTAGCGGATAGTGTTGTAATTTTTGAGTTTGTTTCTCCAGTTCGGCTATAGATTGTAATTGGTTTGCTTGTCTTTGAAAGCTGGGTAAATTAAGGTTAATACTGCGCTTTCTGGATGAAGCAGAGCTTGGTTTAGCTTGTTCATCGGTCATTACTCACTCGTCACGCTCATATTGTCTACTTTTTGCAGCCCGCGCGGTAACTTACTGCCTCTTTTACCGCGTTCGCCTAAATAATGCTGTAAATCGACTTCCTTGAGATTAAGATGACGTTTTCCTGCAAATAAGGTTATCTCAGCCTTTGCTGGAACCGAGGCAATTGCCACCACATACTCTTCACGTTCTTTTGCGCGAGCAGAGGGAATATTAATTATCTTTATCCCCTTCCCTTTTGCCAAGGCCGGTAATTCCGAAATGCGCATAACCAATAGCCGTCCTTCTGTGGTCACTGCGGCGACAAGATCACTTTCCAAATCAGTCACAGGTACGGGTTTCAGCACTCTAGCCCCTTTCGGCAGGCTCAAGACCACTTTGCCGGCCTTGTTCTTGGTTATTAAATCGCCCAAGCGCGCCACAAAACCGTAACCCGCATCACTACTCACTATGTAACAACTGTCTTCACCGCCCATCATAACACCCACAAAACTTGCCCCGGCGGGTGGTTTAGCTCGCCCTGTTACAGGCTCACCTTGGCCTCGAGCCGAGGGTAATGTATGCCCAGCGATGGAATAACAGCGCCCGGTTGAGTCCATAAATACGGCCATTTGGTTGCTATGACCTAATGCAGATGCCAAAAATGCATCACCGGACTTATAATTGAGGGCCTGGGGATCTATTTCATGACCTCTCGCCGCACGCATCCAACCCTTCTGTGACAAAACGACAGTGACAGGCTCGGCAACAATCAAGCTAGTTTCGTCAAGGGCTTGTGCCGCATCTCGGTTAACAATAACGGAACGACGTTCATCTCCATAGGTCTTGGCGTCTGCGAGAATTTCCTTCTTGATGAGTGTCTTCAAACGAGCCTTGGAACCCAAAATCTTCTGTAGTTCATCACCTTCTGAGCGGAGTTTGTCTTGCTCACCCTTAATCTTCATTTCTTCAAGTTTGGCTAAGTGACGTAGTTTCAATTCAAGAATCGCTTCGGCTTGAATATCACTGATCTTGAAACTCGACATCAAAACCGGTTTGGGTTTCTCCTCGGTGCGGATGATTTTGATGACTTTATCTATATTGAGATAGGCAATCAACAGTCCATCCAATATATGTAGCCGCGCCAAAACTTTGTCAAGCCTGAACTGTAATCGACGACGCACGGTCTCGGTGCGATACTGTAACCACTCCGTCAACAATTCCACTAAATTTTTAACTTCAGGCCGACCGTTAAGACCAATGACATTCATGTTTACGCGATAGGATCGTTCCAAATCCGTGGTGGCAAATAGGTGCAACATGAGTTCGTCCAGATCGACTTTGTTTGAACGTGGCACTATAACCAGACGAGTGGGATTTTCATGATCAGACTCATCACGCAGGTCGTCAACGAGTGGTAATTTTTTGGCCTGCATTTGCGCGGCAATTTGCTCCAGCACCTTGGCACCCGAAACTTGATAGGGTAATTCTGTGACTACGACCTCACCATTTTCAACTTCCCATTTACTACGCGCCCTGACACCACCATTCCCTGTGGTATAGATCTTTAACAAATCATCCTTCGAACTAATAATTTCTGCACCGCTGGGATAATCGGGGCCTTTGATGTGTTTTAACAGCGCGGCTACAGTCGCCTTAGGTTCATCCAGTAAATGCACACATGCGGAAGCGACTTCGGATAAATTGTGCGGCGGTACATCGGTCGCCATACCTACAGCAATACCGGTAGTTCCATTTAATAACAAATTAGGCAGACGCGCCGGTAGCATAGAAGGTTCCTTCAAGGTACCATCAAAATTATCTACCCAGTCGACCGTTCCGTGAGCCACTTCGGCCAATAAGATTTGTGCATAACTCGACAATCTCGATTCTGTATATCGCATCGCGGCAAACGATTTAGGATCATCTGGCGCGCCAAAGTTTCCTTGCCCATCGATCAGTGGGTAGCGATACGAAAAACTTTGCGCCATTAGAACCATGGCTTCATAACACGCGCTATCACCGTGTGGATGGAATTTACCTAATACGTCACCGACGGTACGTGCCGATTTTTTATGTTTCGCAGTTGCCGACAATCCCAATTCTGACATTGCATAAATAATACGCCGCTGCACCGGTTTTAGGCCATCACCAATAAATGGCAAGGCACGATCTAATATGACGTACATCGAATAATTGAGGTACGCCTTTTCCGCATACTCCTTAAAGGGCTGACGCTCGATGCCTTCGTAATTAAATTGTATATTGTCACTCATTTATGGTTACTTCCTTACCTGCATGTAAACTTAACACATCACTTGAATCACAAAGGTCCATGCCAGCTCCTGATGCACCTGGCAAATTCAACATTTCACTTTTCGCTTGCCGTTGCAGGCATTCACAGCGCCACGCTCAATAAGGTGACTACGCACAATTCGATTTGCTGTTCACACATCGGCCTGGTGACCGTTGGCCTCCAACCACTGCTTGCGATCAGCGGCACGTTTTTTAGACAAGAGCATATCCATGAGTTGATGCGTTTCATCTCCAGGACGCAACGTAAGCTGGACCAGGCGGCGAGTATCGGGCGACAACGTCGTCTCCCTTAGTTGTAGTGGATTCATCTCTCCCAGCCCCTTAAAACGCTGCACGCTAATTTTCCCGCGCTTTTTTTCTGCTGCGATTCGATCAATAATCCCCTGTTTTTCTGCATCATCCAGCGCATAATAGACATCTTTGGCGACATCAATACGATACAGAGGTGGCATCGCGATATACACATTACCTTTCATAACCAGGGGCTTAAAGTGACGCAAAAATAAGGCACATAACAATGTCGCTATGTGGGCACCATCCGAATCTGCATCCGCAAGCACGCATATCTTTCCGTAACGCAGTCCATCCAATTTGTCAGATCCCGGATCGACGCCAATGGCTACAGAGATGTCGTGCACCTCCTGCGATGCCAATACTTGAGCAGAGTCTACTTCCCAAGTATTTAGAATTTTCCCGCGTAAAGGCATTATGGCTTGAAAATTTTTATCTCTGGCTTGTTTCGCCGAACCACCCGCCGAATCCCCTTCGACCAAAAATAATTCAGTCTTGGATAAATCTTGTGAGGTACAATCCGAGAGCTTCCCGGGTAGCGCAGGTCCCTGTGTTATTTTTTTACGGGTAACTTGTTTGCTAACCTTTTGACGACGTTGTGCGTTGTTTATCGCCAACTCTGATATTTGCTCTCCCAGATCGGGGTGTTGGTTCAACCATAATGAAAATGCATCTTTGGTGACCCCTGAGACAAAAGCCGCACACTCTCGCGACGATAATCGTTCCTTGGTTTGCCCAGAAAACTGTGGGTCGTTGAGTTTTACAGATAAAACAAAACTCACTTGTTCCCATACATCCTCAGGGCTGAGCTTGACACCGCGAGGCAATAAATTTCTAAACTCACAAAACTCGCGTATTCCCTCGGTTAAGCCTGTACGTAGCCCATTAACATGAGTTCCACCCTGTGCGGTGGGTATGAGATTGACATAGCCTTCGGTGGTGGATTCTCCTCCATTCGGCAGCCACATAACCGCCCAATCTACGCCTTCATTATTGCCGGTAAAGGCGCCTGTAAAGGGTTCGGTTGGGAGTACGTCGAATCCTTTTAAACTATCTGTTAAATAACTCGACAACCCGTCTTCATAGCACCACTCTACCTTTTCTTGCGTCTTTTCTTCTTCAAAGCTTACCGATAGGCCTGAACACAATACCGCTTTCGCACGTAATACATGTTTTAGTTTGGGTACTGAAAATTTTGAGGAATCGAAATATTTTGTATTCGGCCAAAATCGAATGGTAGTGCCGGTATTGCGTTTTCCGACCGTACCGATTTGTTTTAACTTTGTTTTTAAGTCTCCGTTGGCAAACGAAATGTTATATTCTTTGCCATTGCGTTTTACCAGCACGTCCAGTTTTTTTGAGAGCGCGTTCACTACCGAAACTCCCACACCGTGCAGACCACCCGAATGTTGATAGTTTTTATTAGAAAATTTCCCACCCGCGTGTAGTCGAGTCATGATTAATTCTACACCGGTAATCTTGTATTTCGGGTGTATATCGACTGGCATGCCACGACCGTCATCTTCTACGGAAACCGAGCCATCTTTATGCAATATGACATCAATTTTTTTGGCATAACCGGCAATGGCTTCATCGACACTGTTGTCTATCACTTCCTGAGCGAGATGATTGGGGCGCTCGGTTTGCGTATACATACCCGGTCGTTTGCGCACCGGTTCTAATCCGCTCAGTACTTCAATAGATGCCGCATCGTACTGACTACTCATGGACTAATGACTCCTATGGATAAACCAACGCACTTCAGTTGAACCCACTCGGTAACCGCTCTCGCTACAATTCAAGTGATGTGCGTCAGTTAAAACTTGATACATTCTCACCGCCACAAATACGGATAGAACCTACTACGGGCGGCAAATAGTACGCAACTAGCGATGCCCGGGTCAAATCCACGGCAAAAATTACGTAGCTAGCACCGTTAAGCCCTCATTTTTGATCAAAATACGTCCAAATTCTTTTTTTAACCACTACCGCGCTTATCTATATCTTGCAAAGCCTGTTGAAACTGACGCACATGCGATCTTTGTGCCTTCGCGAGAATCTCAAACCAATCTGCAATTTCGTGCAAACCTTCATCCTTAGCGACTGTGGCCATAGCCGGATACATATCTGCTGACTCAAAGGATTCACCCCCTATGGCCGCCAATAAATTTAACGCGGTATCTCCAATGGGTAAACCGGTCACCGGGTCGCCGACTTCTTCTAGGTACTCGAGATGTCCTTGCGCATGTCCCTTGTCGCCCTCAGCGGTAGCAAGGAATACCGCCGCTATGCTGTCATAACCCTCAAGCTCCGCCTTTGCTGCAAAATATTCATATCTTCTGTTAGCCTGTGATTCTCTTGCAAACGCACGTTTTAAATTCTGCTCGGTCTTACTACCTTTTAAATCCATTTTTAATCTCTGCCTCTTTCTATTCTCTATTAAAATGAAGCGGGTCTTTTCCATGCTACTCGCTGATTGGTTGACGCAATAAACTTTGTCATACAATCACTGGCGAACTATTCTGCTAACTTTACAGTCGCATAGCAAGAGTTAAATTACTGATATGACAGATAAATATTGTTAAGCCCCGCATAACTACATTCGCCTTGCCACAACTATCTACAGATTTCTAGGAGTGTTGCGTAAAAATTACCGTGAAAAATTTAATAGGGCTATAAGCACTTGACCTCGATTGCGGTGATGCGGTAAGTTAGCGTGCAATTTAAGGCAGTAGTTAACGAGATATTCACCCGTGGCGAAGAAAAAAACAGAACTTATCAGCTTTGAAGATGCGATTAGTGAATTGGAAAATCTGGTCGAGTCGATGGAACAGGGTGACATTTCTCTACAAGAATCCTTAGCGGCGTTTGAACGAGGAATCGAGCTCACCCGAAACTGTCAAAACACCTTACTTGCCGCAGAACAAAAAATACAAAAATTGACTAAAAGCGGTAAACTTGAAGCATTAGAACCTAGCCAAGGCGAGACCTAGGCGGCAAGCTACATCTTCCCTCTGAGATCCTATAATGTCCGAAACATCTCCACCCACTTGGCTTAGCTTTTATCAAAAACGAATTGAGCAGAAACTCGATTTATATTTGCCAGACCCTGAATCTGTGCCACAAAGATTGCATCATGCAATGCATTACGCTTGCACCAATGGAGGCAAACGAATTCGTCCCCTGTTAGTCTATGCCACCGGACACGCCTTGCAAATACCCATTAAATACCTAGATGTCTCGGCTGTCGCATTGGAATTTATTCATAGCTACTCTTTAATACATGACGACCTGCCCGCAATGGACAATGACGAGTTGCGGCGTGGTAAGCCGACCTGTCACATTCAATTTGATGAAGCCACGGCCATTCTAGCCGGTGACGCGCTACAAACACTTGCATTCGAGGTACTAAGCAGTAGCTCACCCAATGACGTCACCGCAGACCGGTGCATTACCATGCTCAAAATCTTGGCACAAGCCACCGGTTCCGCCGGTATGGCCGGAGGTCAAGCTATCGATTTAAATTCAGTAGGACAACAACTTAGCCTGGCCGAACTTGAGCAAATGCACCTGTATAAGACCGCTGCTTTAATTCGCGCTGCGGTACAACTAGCGGCACTCTGTGGCCCCCGACCCTCTCCCAAGAATAACGACCAAGAAATACTCTCCAATCACCTAGATAATTTCGCCAAGAATATGGGGCTCGCTTTCCAAATTCGTGACGATATTCTGGATGTCGAAGGTGAAACAGCAATACTCGGTAAGACTCAGGGTGCCGATCTCGCGCTTAATAAACCCACCTATCCTGCCCTGTTAGGCATGCCAGCGGCCAAAAAACTGGCCCAAGAGTGTTACGAAGCAGCCATTGCTAGCCTAAACAATGTAAAAGGTGATACGGGACAACTCAATTGGCTCGCAAACTACATAATTCTGCGCAAATTTTGATATACTGCT
>JBGMRO010000207.1:0-6772 GCA_048061555.1 Thiohalomonadales bacterium
GCTTTCTCTTCATCGCCTGGTTGGGCCTGCCGGGTACGATACAATTGGCAGGTTTTATCAATATCACTATCGCCTTGTGTGTCTGGTATTTGATTAAGGTTAAACACATCAAAGAAATCCCAGCCCAGACATTATCAGTTAACCCCGAAGGCGAGACTGTTAAGTCTAATCCACGTTGGTCGCTGATTTTATTAGGCATTGCTTTTTTTACCGGTCTCGCTTCTTTCATCTATGAGATTGCCTGGTTACGCATGTTGAACCTGGTGCTCGGTAGTTCTACTCATGCATTTGAGTTAATGTTGAGCGCCTTTATATTGGGCCTCGCACTGGGTGGTCTATGGATACGCAATCGCATCGACAACATCGCCAAACCCAAGCAGTTTTTGGCCTATGTGCAGATCGCCATGGCCCTATTAGCCCTGCTGACACTGCCCGCTTATAGTCTCACTTTCGATGCCATGCAGTGGATTATGACTAACACACCAAAAACAGAGCAAGGTTATTGGCTCTTCAACATAAGCAGCCACCTGATCGCACTGGCGATTATGTTACCCGCGACTTTTTGTGCCGGTATGACCCTGCCCTTATTAACCCATTTGCACATCAAACAGCAACATGCCGAAAAAAGTATTGGTTATATTTATGCGCTGAATACTCTCGGCGCCATTGCGGGTGTGTTGCTTGCCATCCATGTGATTATGCCGAGTTATGGATTACGAAACTTGGTCATCGCTGGTGTCTCAGTGGATCTGATCTTAGGGCTCGGTTTACTGTTCTCTGCGGGTTCTTTGCTCACAGGCACAAAGAGAAAAATACCGCAACGCTTTCCGCTAGGTGTGGCTGTCGTCGGTACCGGCATCTACTTTGTGGTTATATTTTCCGTAGAATTTGACGCCTATAAAATGGCCTCCGGTGTGTATCGACACGGTCATTTTTATTCGGTAGCCGACAGTGAATTAATGTTTCACAAAGACGGTAAAACCGCTACGGTGGATATCGTACACCTACGCGCCAATAACGAAGTTAGCATTATCACCAACGGCAAACCGGATGCCTCGATTAATATGCATCCGCAGGGACTACCGAGTCCCGATGAAGCGACCATGACACTCCTGGCCGTCTTACCGCTGGCGCACAAACCGGATGGGCGCCAAGCTGCAGTCATTGGTCTGGGCTCTGGCATGAGCAGTCATGTGTTATTGTCGTCACAGCAGTTTCAAAGAGTGGATACGATAGAGATTGAACCGGCTATCGTCGAAGCAGCCAACTATTTTCGCCCGCGTGTAGAAAATGTCTATGCGCACCCGAGCAGTCGCATACAAATAGAAGACGCCAAGACATTTTTTTCGACGCAAAATAAACAGTACGATATCATTATCTCCGAACCCTCCAACCCCTGGGTGAGTGGTATTGCAAGCCTGTTTACCGATGAATTCTATCGCCTGGTCAATCGTCACTTAAACGATACGGGTGTATTCGCACAATGGCTGCAGTTATATGAAATCGACATGGACCTATTGGCGTCGGTGATGAAGGGAATTGGCAATCAATTCAATGATTATCGAATCTATGCCGCCAATAATAATGATCTGGTTATTATCGCTAGTCATTCTGGCAGACTGAGTGACATCACAGACTATGTATTTACACGCACGGCATTAAACCAACAATTGCGCAGGATACGTATTAATCAGCTACAAGATCTACAGCTACACTACATAGGCGATAAAAAGGTTTTGGCACCATTATTCGCCGATTTCCCCTTGGCGATGAACTCCGATTATTTTCCCGTGCTCGATCTAAATGCGGTTAAGGCACGTTTTCTCCAGCGGGATGCCATGGATCTGTTTGCGTTTAAACACGACGCACTTAAAACGACCTCATGGTTTGACGGTGTAATAAAAGAGGGTGGTGTTACCAATATAACTCCCAGTCGTTATTTTCATGTCACGGATCAATCCTTTGCCGCCATGCTGATTCGAGATGCTATATTATATGACAAACTTGGCAGGCAATACGTCAAGCTAAAACCGGAAATTAGACAATCGGTCAACGACAATAAACGCTTGTTATTGAGTTGTACAAAAAAGATAGACGAACAAACGGCGATTCAGCAATTTTTTATGCTCGCCGATTCCATTGCGCCTTATCTATCGAATCTCGAATTAAACAACATCTGGCAGTTATTCCTGCAAAGTACTTGTTATGCGGATTACCCAGAGACACTAAAGCTGTGGTTGCAAATGTTTACTGCTGTAAGTACCCAAAATGCGTCGTTGTTACATCAAAGCGCGCAACGATTAGAAAAACAACGCTTGACTAAAAAACAAAGGAACTTAGTGATACGTGCGGCACAATTAGCGGCACCAAAAACTACATCGAGCAGACAAGCCGAAGCGATAAGCACGACCACAAATGACGGTACGGATCAAGCTGAACGACTATTGTCACGATTAGTCGACGTACATCGTAATAATTAAGAAAAATTATAGTAGGGCTGTGGTCAGTTATAAATTTGATGTGTACAAATAACCCTAACTCGATTGGTACTTAGTTTTACGGTGGACCAAAAGTGCTACTCTATTACTACCAGCATATTGCCAGATTTATTCATGGTTGATACACTTATCCATCCTACATGCTACATTCACAACTATGCATAACAATTTGACATTAATGCGTTACAGCATTGCGAAAATTGAGTTGCTATTATTTCTTAGAAATCGATATTATGAACATAAAAACTAGTCCTAAGTCACTCATTGTAGCCACTTTATTTTCTGTTGCTATTTTCGCCAGTAGCACGGCGTATGCAATACAGCTAAATTCTGACATAGAAGGCGGCTCAGGCCCCTTTAATGCACTACTACTTCAAGCGGCGGGTACACCAGATGTCGCTGTGGTGTTGATGCACGGCAGGACATCGAATCCAGATGGCGCGGTCGTCAGACAAGCCCGCAATGCACTCAATAGCGCGGGATATACCACAATTTCGATTGTTAATCCGCACGCAGGCAGCTACTTAAGTGGACAACGCGAATTTCCAGACTACATCGCCGATATTGACGCGCTTAACTATGCCTTTCCCGAGGCATACGCGCGTATTCGCACCGCGATTAATTATTTGTCCGATTTAGGTGTAAAAAAAGTAGTCTTGTTGGGTTTTAGTATGGGCTCCAGATTTATGTCGGCACATATTGCAAATAACAAAAAAAATGAACCCCCTATTATCGGGTTCATTGGTGTCGGTATGGTTGCAACGAGCATCGCTCCACTCAATCAGGCGCTAACTTTAGAATCGGTGACTGTACCCGTATTAGATATTTACGGCGATGACGACATAAAAGCAGCCAATAGCGTATCGACTCGTCGGGCGGCCTACGGCGGAGATTCCACTAGCTATACCGTCAATAGACTAGACTGTGCATCCGGTTTACCGGTTAACGATTGTCATAAACTTAAAGGCCTAAAAACCTTAGATGGCAAAGGATGCCGAGTCTTTGAAAATTCAATCATAACCTGGGTAATTGCCAATGCACCCTTAGCTACGGCTCAGGACAAAGGTGTCTGCGTCGGATTTACCGGTGGAGTTGGTGATGGCGGTGGCAATACAGGTGGCGGTCTTAATACCGGAGGCGGTGGTATACATTTCGGGCTGCTGGTTATATTAGTCGTTCGTCTGTTTTATAAGAAATCTTAAACTCTGATCTGACTCAATGTATCGGTGTCACTTGGCCTGGTTCCCACGGTCCTCCGTGGGAATCCATACCTCTGTTTGTGATTGCAGCAACGTATGCATTCCCACGCGGGAGCGTGGGAACGAGGTGAAACTTACTATTTTAACCTGTCCTTAGATACTTTTACGCGGTTAATTTGTTAGTTCACTGATGGATTCGAATGGCAGAAACAATTTAAGCGGTTGACTGGGTAAGGCTATGAAGCCGAATTTTTGATAAAACACGGCAGCTTGTTTATTTAAGGCATCCACAACTACTGCGTAAACGGCCATCACCTGGCTAGCTTGATTAATTCGCTGCAAGGCATCAGCGAGTAATATTGATCCAAATCCCTTTGATTGCAGAGGTTTGGCAACGGCAAGTCGCCCAAGAATTGCGACAGGTGTAGGGTATTTGGGTAATCGGCGTCGATGGGGTTCGGGTAATTCGTCGGCATCCAGGCTGCCTGCACTGAGGGTGTAGTAACCAAGCACTTGTGTGGGTGAGTCAGAAGGTGATGCGATAAATACCCGGCCGATATGTCTCTTACTATCTTGATTGGCATAACGGTTCAGATAGTCATTGAGTGTGGCTTCGCCACAGTCAAAGGATCTTCGATCGTGCTGCTTGTTTAACAACGTGATGATTAAGTTCAAGCAGCTTATACCTTAGCTTTTTACACGTTGCTTATGTTGGTCAATGGCCTGCCTTAACCTGGCATTTGGCGCGGGGGGCGATTCCAAGGCATCTAGAAACACCTCCCAGTCGGCTTGGTTTAGCGTGAGGGTTTCTTGTTCATGTATTACTTCATTGGCTGCATCCATAGCCTGACTGAGAACGAATTCGGAAAGGCTTTTCTGGGTGTAAGCTGCCGCTCGCTCTAGCTTTTGTTTTGACAGCGCATCTAAGCGAATATGTATACGTTCTTGCTTGGTATTCTCCGCTCTAGACATATAAATATCTCCATTTAGATGAGCTGTAATTGTGCGCCAAATGTGCGTACATATCAAGTGTAATACCTGGATACCCCGGGCAATTCGTTGTATTGTGGCTTTAAACCTAACACATCAGTGGGGTCTACTCGGCAACTGCTCCTGCGTTGCCCTACCTCCTGCAGTCGTGTGGACGCCTGATGCTATTTTTTTCTGATTGTAGACTCACCCGTAGGGTGACTACGCGATCGCCTAAAGTCTGAAAAAAATAGTTTACCTTCAGCACCTTAGTCGCCGCCGCTACGATCCAACTGATGAGTTAGGAATAACGGGACAAATGTGCGATCATTTATAATATTCTAACAAAAAGAGTGGCAAATCATGTTTGTATTTTCTATTTCACGGTGTTTTCGTTTAGTGTTTGCATTAACTTTAATTCTTTTATTGGTCGCATGTAGTTCAGATAGTGATACCCCGGCTAACAACAATGCAAATAATAAGTTATCTGGAGTTTTTCTCAATATCGAAGGTATTGAGTATTCTAGTGGGGGAGAAAAGGCAGTCACCGGTGTTAATGGGAGCTTTTCTTACAAAAAAGGCGCCAGCGTAAAATTTTTTATCGGTGATATCCTTATTGGTGAAATCCCCGGTCAAGCATTTATCTCTACTGTCGATTTGGTCTCCGGTGTTAAAGACGAATCTAATGTATTTGCAGTCAATATCTATCGTTGCCTATTGAGCCTAGATAGTGATAACGATTTTTCTAATGGCGTGCAAATCGCGCCATCGACGTTATCGCTTGGTATAGGTCGCAGCATTAACTTTAATCAATCCGAGATCGAGTTTGAACAATCCGCTGCGGTTGTAGTCGCAGCTTTAGTCGAAAGTTCAGACCCCAGCAGTGTATTGGTCTCTCCAGAAATTACCCGTAGTGAATTACGTAGCAGCTTATTGGAGCTGTATCTTGGTTACTATGCAGGTACCTTCAGCGGTAGCGACAGTGGCACTTGGTTCTTGATCGTTGATGGAAACGGTGTGATCACGGGCAGTGGTGTCGCGGACAGCGATGGTTCGAAATTTAGTCTACAAGGTTCCGTGGACTCGAGCGGTAATGGTGTGGTCAATGCTGGAGTTGTCTCTGGCGGAGCATCGTATACGGGCGTTTTTCAGAGAAACGGCAAGTTTTCGGGTACCTGGAAAAATAGTTTGACAGGCGATGCTGGAAAATTTGCAGGTAATAAGTCGAACCCACCAGATACATCGGGTAACGGAGGTACAACAGATATCAACACAGGAGGTTCTATTACGAGCAATCCTGATTTTCTTGCTGGTGGGGCGATATTCAACACGGTCAGCGCAGACTTTTCGAGCTTCTATACTAATGCTATCACTATTAAAGCCCCAGATATTGCCGAGAATGGCGCGGTTGTTCCAGTGAACATTACCTTTCCTTCTGATGCGGGAACCTTGTGGCTTTACATTGACAACAACGCTGAAAAAATTGCACTTAAGGCAGATTTTCTGATGACATCAGATAACGGGTTTTTGTCTACGCGTGTCAAAATGGAAAAATCTGGAAATATTGTCGCTATATTCGATAATGGTAGTGGGTCACTGAGTGCCGCAAAGAAACAAGTAAAAGTTACCATCGGAGCTACACTACAATCGTGTGGATTACCGGAATGCATTATCCCGGCGTTAACTAATAGTGCTATCAGAGTACGCGACAAAACTAATGCGACAGTAGGAACATTTAAAATGTTGCTCGGTAACGAAATGAGTATTGAAGATTACATCACCCAAGTATCTTTAACGGTTGCCGGTGTAGCCAATACGGTTGTTTATTTCACTCCCTATGTCAGTAAAAATCCCTATCTTGCACTTTATCACAAAGCGGGTGCAGGACTAGAAGTAATCGTGAAGGTTGATGCGACTCAAGGAAGATCTGTAACATCAACAATTAAGAGTAATTAGATAAATTTTGGGCCTGGTTCCCACGGTCCTCCGTGGGAATCCATACCATGTTTGTGATTGTAGCAACGTATGCATTCCCACGCGGGAGCGTGGGAACGAGGTGGAACCAGCAGTCATAGTTACGGTACTTCAGTCAATATAGTCACCGTC
>JBGMRO010000208.1:0-6770 GCA_048061555.1 Thiohalomonadales bacterium
CCATCACGCAATGAAATTCGAAAATGCATACTGACTTCACAACCTGGACCGATGGCCAGCGGTTCAGTATTTTTCATCGACATTATTCACTTTATGAGGACTCAACTGAGTCACTTTGTTTTGGATTGCGGATGGCATCGATAATAAACATGACGGCGCCGACACTAATGGCGGAGTCTGCTATATTAAAAGCTGGCCAATGCGCGGAGCCATAATAGACATCAATGAAATCGACCACATAACCGAGTGTCAAACGGTCATAGACATTACCGACCGCACCACCCAAAATTAACGCCAAAGCGATCGCCAGCCAAACCTGATCGTTAGACAATTTTTTCAACCACAGCACAATAATCGCACTGACCACAATAGCCACTATCGAGAAAAACCATCGTTGCCAACCCGCCGCATCGCTTAGAAAACTAAAGGCAGCACCGGTATTGTGCATAAGGGTAAAGTTGAATCCGGCAAAAATATTTACGGGTTGATGTAATATTAATAAATCACTCGCCACGGACTTGGTATATAAATCCACCAATACGACGACCGCAGTCACCCAGAGCCATTTCAACATGATTATCGACTTACTCATTTAAATTACACTTCATCGCTAAATTTCAGTTATATTCTGACCACACGCTAATCAATTAGTGTCGCCTTAAATCGAAGCTTGGGTAAGGTGAACTATAGTTTATTTGACTCGCCCATCAGGCAAACAAACGAACCTCACCCTCGGTTTCAATATTTTCCACACAGCGTTTGCATAGGCTTGCATGTTCTGTATGGCTGCCGACATCCTCACGATGGTGCCAACAACGAATACATTTTTCTTGCCGCGTAGCCATGACGTGTATTCCTAAACGACTACCGTCTTCCAAACTTGTGTATTCCATTTGTTCAGCGATGCCACCTTTGTCCACAAGATGTAAGCGCGCATAGGAACTAATTAACACAAATCGTAATTCATCTTGCAGACACTGTAGACGCTCATACAATGCCCCGTCACAATACAGATCGACCTCGGCGTCCAATGAGGAGCCAATTCTACCGCTAGTCCGTAGTGCCTCCAGGTGCTTAGAAACATGCTGGCGCACCTCCACGATTTGCCCCCAAAAGTCTATGCCCATGGCTTCGTCGCCAAGCCCGCTGGGAAATTCATACCAGTGCGATAATAATATAGAATCGCTGTGCTCACCCGGAATGGCCCGCCAGATTTCTTCAGCCGTAAACGTCAAGATCGGCGCGATCCACGCTGCTAGGGCCTCAATAATATGATAAGACGCCGTCTGTGCCGAACGACGCGCGACATTGTCATGCTTTACCGTATACTGACGATCCTTGGTAACGTCTAAGTAGAAGCTGCCCAGATCGACGTTACAAAAATGGTACACCTTTTGAAACACATGATGAAATTCATATTTGTCATAGGCATCTATAATCTCTTTCTGCAACTGCTGCGCGCGATTAATCGCCCAACGATCCAGTGAAAGCATTTTATCTATTTCGACCTGGTCCTGCAGTGGATCAAAATCGTGTAGATTCGCCAATAGATATCTAGCGGTATTTCTCATACGGCGGTAGGCATCTGCGGTGCGATCAAAAATCTCATCCGAGACCGTCATTTCACCACGAAAATCAGTCGATGCGACATACAAGCGCAGTATATCCGCACCCAGACGATTGACGACTTTCTGTGGTGACAGGGTATTTCCAATAGACTTCGACATTTTTTTACCATTGGAATCTACTGTAAAACCATGTGTCAGGGCACACTTGTAGGCAATCTGCTTATGTATAGCCACGGAAGTCAACAGCGAAGACTGGAACCAACCTCTATGTTGATCGGATCCCTCCAGATACAAATCGGCGGGTCGATGCAAACCTGCAAAACGATCCAGTACAGACACATGTGTCACGCCGGAATCGAACCAGACATCCAGGGTATCCTTGACCTTGTCATAGGCATCCGCATCATCCGTCAATAGGTCCTTAGTCTCCATTTCGAACCAGGCTTCGATACCTTTCTTTTCTATTCGAGTGGCGACTTGCTCGATCAATTGGTGGGTGTCAGGGTGTAGCTTCCCGGTCTGTTTGTGTACAAACAAGGGGATTGGTACACCCCAGGTACGTTGCCTCGAGATGCACCAATCTGGCCGGTTGATAACCATGCCCTCGATGCGTTCTTTTCCCCAGTCTGGCAACCACTGTGTCTGTTTTATTTGCGCTAGCGCGTTCGAGCGCAATTCTGCCTGGTCCATACTAATAAACCATTGTGGCGTGGCGCGAAATATAATGGGTGATTTATGTCGCCAACAGTGCGGATAACTATGCCTAATTTTTTCTTCGCGTACCAAGGCATGTCGTTTTTTGAGTATGTCAATAACAAGATCATTGGCCTTAAACACATGTTCGCCAGCCAATAACGGTGTATCTGGTAAAAAACAACCGTTTGCCCCAACCGGGTTTTGCACGGTTAGATTATATTTTTGGCCAACAATGAAATCGTCCTGACCATGGCCCGGTGCGGTATGGACTGCGCCTGTACCTGCCTCAGTCGTGACGTGATCGCCCAGGATCACCGGCACTTGGCGATCATAAAATGGGTGATGCAGCTTTAATCCCTCTAGCTGTTTTCCACGACTATTCGCCAATAATAAATAATCTTCGATGCCATAACGGGCCATGACGTCGGCCAGCATATCCGAAGCTATGATAAGCCGCTCCAGGCCATTTTGCCCCATCACAGAAACGAGAGAATAATCGAATTCAGGGTTGACGGCCACGGCGCGGTTGGCCGGCAGGGTCCAAGGTGTCGTGGTCCAAATAACGATCGACATACGACCGTCACCTGGGCCACCCTCATGTACGTCAAACTGGTTAATAAATAATTGCTCATTGACGACGTTAAATCGCACATCAATAGCCGGAGAGGTCTTGTCTTCGTACTCTACTTCCGCCTCAGCAAGCGCCGAACCACAATCGATACACCAGTGCACAGGCTTGGAACCCTTATGCAGATGACCCGCCGCTATAATACTGCCTAAGGCGCGCACCGTATCGGCCTCGGTCTTAAAATCCATAGTTAAATAAGGGTTTTCCCAATCACCGACAACACCCAACCGCTGGAAGTCCTTACTTTGACCATCAACCTGCTTTTGGGCGTAGTCTCGGCAGGCCTGGCGAAAGGTTTCGTGGGTGACTTTTTTACCCGCCTTGCCTATTTTTTTCTCGACATTGAGTTCAATCGGCAAACCATGGCAGTCCCAACCGGGTACATACGGGGCATCAAAACCACTCAATGTCTTGGACTTTACGATAATATCTTTAAGGATCTTATTGACCGCGTGACCAATATGGATATCGCCATTTGCGTAAGGTGGGCCGTCGTGCAAAATGAACGTAGGTCGCCCTGCATTATTGGCACGGATCCGCTGGTACAAACCTAGTTCTTGCCAGCGCTTTAATAAAACGGGTTCCCGGTTGGCGAGATTCGCTCGCATTGGAAAGGCGGTTTTAGGCAAATTAAGGGTATCTTTGTAGTCCTTGTCACTATTTTCACTCACTTGACGCTTCTCTATCCTCGCTCTATCGACAACTATTAAAATTTAAGATCATCGGTGACCTATTGTTCGGAATCATATTATTAGAAAACTATTCTACGCAGACGATACCAAAACGGCCTATTCTACCTGCTTCGCTAACGCTTTATAAGGGTATTAGCGTGAATAAATATTTCCATCACTAAGATTAAATGAATAGATAGAAGATTAGATAGTACCCATCCATAAACGGTCTATTCCTCCAAATTCTTCGTTGTGCCAATTTTGAAGAAATATCCTCGTTTGTGGATGGCACTAGTTATTCGCACCCATCTGGCGGGCAAAAAAGTCCTTCGCGATCTGGCAGTCTTGCGCAATCTGCAGCGTTAGCAGATCCAAATTGGCAAAGGTTTGCTCATCTCGAATCTTGTTTCGAAATATCACCTCGACCCGCTGCCCATACAGATCCGCATTAAAATCAAATAGATGAACCTCCAACAACATGTGTTTACCGTCTACAGTGGGTCGGGACCCTAGACTAGCGACCCCCTCCATTAACCTTCCCTGTGCCACTCTAAGGTGGACACAATAGATACCATTTAATGGAGACTTATTTCTACCTAGCGCTAGATTCGCCGTTGGGAAACCGAGATCGCGACCTAATTTTTTACCATGGATAATACGCCCATGCATACTGTAGGGTCGGCCTAAGAGGGTCTCGGCCTGTTCAAATAAACCTTTCGCCAACGACTCTCGCACTCGAGTACTACTGACTCGCTCACCTAGCAAGCTAAAGGTATGCGTATTTTCTACGCTAAACCCGTATGACTGACCCGCCTGAACCAGAGTAGTAAAATTTCCACTGCGGGCATGACCGAAGCAAAAATCGTCTCCCACGATAATATGTTTGCTATGTAAACCTTCGACCAGAATTTCTGCAATAAATTCCTGAGCAGATAGCTTTGCAAAGGCCGCCGTAAATCGCAGGCACAACACATAATCGATGCCGTTTTCCGCCAATAGCGCGACCTTGTCTACAAATCGCGACAGCCGCGCCGGTGCCGCGGCTCGCACAAAAAATTCCTGTGGTTGGGGTTCAAACAATATAACCACGGTCGGTGCCTGAGTCAGCCGCGCCTGCCGTTTTAGTTGAGCCAAAATAGATTGGTGGCCAAGATGCACACCGTCGAAATTACCAATACTAACCACCGAAGAATTGACGCTACCGCGCAAACCCCGCATACGCAAGCCCGCCATACCGCGAATAATCTTCAAAATTTAAGCCTACACCTATTCCGTTTATAGAAATTCTCGATTAATTCTGTCGTATCAACGCCTTAAAATCCACCCGAAAAATGAACAGGACGAAAAAATACACCACCGCACCTGCCAGCACCCATAACAACACATCAAAAATTTGTTGTAAAATATGATGGGCGTGCCATATGGAACTCTCAAAATGCACCAAACTCAGCACGGTAGCCATTGCGACACAAGCAATAAATACTTTAAGGACCATTAACTTAAATCCAGGCAAGTGAGAATACACTTGATCCCGGCGCAATCCTCGGTAGAGTAAATACGCATTTATGAGGGCCGCAACTGCCGTGGAGAAAGCCAAACCAAGATGTGCCGCTGCAAATCCTGAATACAAGAGTATTGGCGCAATCGTCGCGGTTAAGACCATTTTAATCGCGATGGTAATAAGGGAGTATTTCATCGGTGTCTTGGTATCCTGGCGGGCAAAGAAACCTGGCGCCAGCACCTTTACATACATATATCCTAAGAGACCGATAGAGTACATGGCGAGGGCGTACTGTGTCATTTGTGTATCCAGCGCATCAAAGTGTACGCCATCTTCAAACATAGTTGATATCATCGGGCCAGAAAGCATAACAAGACCCACGGTCGCGGGTGCCCCAATGACTAAAGTCAGACGAACCGCCCATTCCATCGTCTGATTAAAACTTTCTGGATCTGACTCGGCAAATCGAGCCGATAAACTGGGCAAAATTACGGTAGCAATCGCTATCCCAAACACCCCCAACGGTACCTCAACCAGACGATCGGCATAATACAACCAGGAGATACTCCCGCCCACAAGCAGGCTTGATATCGCTAGGTCCAGTACCAGATTAATCTGCTGCGCCGAGGAACCAATAATTGCAGGGATCATTATTCTGATTATTTTTCGTACACCGGGATCGCTGCCACCCCATTTCGGCCAACCCAATAATTTAAGCTTGCGCACCGCCGGCAATTGAAACATTAACTGCACTATCCCTGCGAAAAACACCCCCCAGGCCAGGGCTAATATGGGCTGGTCAAAGTAAGGGGCGCCCCATACGGTCGCGATTATCATACAAATATTCAGCAAAACAGGTGTAAAAGCCGGTATCGCAAAGCGACCATAACTATTTAATATCCCCGTAGCCACTGCCGCCATAGAAATAAAGAAGATATAAGGAAAGGTTATTTTCAACATGTGAATAGTCAACGCAGACTGCTCGGGTAGGTCATGGTAACCCCAAGCAAATACCCAAATAATGAGTGGTGCCGCAATAATCCCGATAGCGGTCAATACAAATAAAAATACGCCAAGTGTTCCACTCACTTTTTGCACTAGCAGCTTGACTTCCTCGTGCTCGCGCTGAGTCTTATATTCAGTCAATACCGGCACGAAGGCTTGTGAAAATGCGCCTTCCGCAAATAATCGACGTAAAAAATTAGGTAGTTTGAAGGCAATAAAGAAGGCATCTGTAATCGCATTTGCACCAAAAATACGTGCAAACACTACGTCACGCGCCAATCCAGAAAACCGCGACAATAGGGTCATAAAACTAACAACTGCGGTAGATTTCAACAACTTAGAACTCATTAATGACGGCCTCTTTTTCCTTGCACTTAATTTGAAATTAGATTGATGCACACATTAGGCCTTCCTAACTTATTGTCAAGTAAGGAAAAGGCGGAATAAACCCAAATAACTATTTGCAGCACTAGACGTGATTTTGTGGCTTAGGCCGCTGCCTACACGATGTAAAAACGGGGGAGGATATAATCCTCATTATTCATTTCAATTTTGACAACGAGACCCGCATAAATAATTGACTTTACACCAGGAAACACGCATAGTGTGCGCCGCTATCCTTGATGTAGCGGTCGATGAAAATACGACCGGCAAGTAAGCACGGGGCGTACTCAGCCCAGGCACATAGATAACCACTCAAT
>JBGMRO010000209.1:0-6755 GCA_048061555.1 Thiohalomonadales bacterium
ATAGGCGTGCGGTACTCTATAATTACGAATTACGAATTACGAATTACGAATTACGCTGAAACCCATTTAGAGGAAGGACTCGATGAAAAATATTAAAGCTTCAAAGAAAGGCGCCACAACAGAAAATGTCGATCTCGCTAAGCGTCGCACCGGTGCCGCTGCCTTGGCCGCCGCCGCAGCTGGAATATTCTATGGCCTGGGTAAATCTGATGGGGGGCTGATCTCTGATGCTGAGGCCGGTGAAAAATTTGCCTGTTGGGGTATCAACAGTTGTAAGGGCAAGACAGACTGTACCACGGCATTTAATGCCTGTAATGGAAAAAATGAATGCAAAGGCAAAGGCTTCTTGAATGTCGCCTCAGCCGAGGTGTGCAAAGAGAAGGGCGGTGTACCGCTAAAGGGTTCTAAGGCTGATCCTAAAAAAGGATAAAACGATATTTTTCGTAAGTGACATGAGAAATATATTGGTAAGTATAAATAGATGTTAACACAGTCCAAAAACGGTAGCGGCTTTGGTTTAGGTTTGCGCCCACCGTTTTACCGACAAGCCGCTAGTGGTGATGTGGCAGTGGACTGGTTTGAAGTCATTAGCGAAAACTTTATGGTAGACGGTGGTAATCCGTTGCGGATCTTGCATGCCGTCGCTGAGCGTTACCCACTGGCCTTGCACGGTGTCTCCCTAAATCTTGGAGGCACTGATCCCTTGGATCAGGGCTATTTGCAACGTTTAAAGAATTTAAACGAATGGCTCAAGCCGGTACGTGTTTCAGATCACTTGTGCTGGACTCGCCATGCGGGTCATCACCTGCATGACCTACTACCATTACCCTACACTGAAGAAACCATCCGGCATATTGTTGGGCGTATCCAGCAAGTTCAAGATTTTCTACAGCGGCAAATACTCATCGAAAACGTCTCCAGCTATGCAGAATTTTCCCACAGTGAGATGGATGAAGCGGAATTTCTGGCGGCCATTGCCGAACAGGCAGATTGCCATATTTTGTTAGACGTGAATAACATTGTGGTTAGTGCACATAATCATGGATTTGAACCAGAGGATTATTTGCCACACATGCCGAAGCATCGCATTAAACAGATTCATCTCGCCGGACACACGGTAAACGATGCCTTATTAATCGATACCCACGATCAAACTATCGCAGATCCGGTCTGGCATTTGTATCAGCAGGTCGTCGATGGTTTTGGTGCGATTCCCACCATGATAGAACGCGATGATAACATTCCACCGCTAGTCGAATTATTGCAAGAGCTAGGTCGTGCGAGGCAAATTAGCCAAGAGGTCTTAGCGGCATGAAGAATCCGACACTCAAAGAAATTCAGGGGCAATTCAAATCCTATTTGTTCAGCGGTGAAAACCAGGCGCAATTGTTGGCTTGTATCGCCGACCGTAATCATATTAGTGCGCAGCGGCGTTTACAGGTTTACCAGAACGCCTATTATATACGTCTACAGGAGGCTATAGCGCACGACTTTCCGGCCTTGCTGGCAGTGGCGGGTGAGGCTCGATTTGCTCAATTGGCAAAACTATATATTCAGGATCACCCCTCACGCGCTCCTAGTTTGCGAGATTTCGCTGAGGCTTTGCCGACTTGGTTAAGATTGAAGGGCGAATCGGTGTTGACTGATATTGCGTCGTTAGAATGGGCCGTCGTCACAGCATTCGATGCGGCCGATAGTGAATCCATAACATCTGCGCAGCTAGCAGTGATACCGCCGCAACAGTGGCAGTCTTTGCACTTACGTTTTCATCCAGGTTTACATTTTTTGGATGTGAATTGTAATGCGAAAGACATCTGGTCGGCGGTACGAAATGAAGACACCGTGCCGGCACTGACTAGCGGTAATCCAGTTCACCTAGTTATTTGGCGAGCGCAGCAGGGACCTACCGTACAAGCCTTGGATGCTGTGGAGTACCAATTATTATCGTCATTGAAACAGGGTGACAATTTTGGCCAGTGTTGCCTCGCCTTGTCGCAGGAAATCGCCACCGAGCGAATCCCTGAGCTTTCTGCGCGCATCTTGGCGATGGCGGTAAACAGTGGCTGGGTCGTTGGTCTATCGAGTGATGGTGGGCCAATAGAAAATTTTTCATAAAATAATTTATAGAGACAGTAATCGCGTTAAGAGGACAAAACAATGCAAAAATTTATTATGATTCTCCTAGTCACTTTATTATTGGGGCTGGTTTCCGCCTGTAGTGGAGAAAATAAATCGGTAACGACGGTAATCCCCGCCGATGCGCAAAAGGTCAATTTGGCGGTGAGCAATATGACCTGTTCAACCTGCGGGCCCACCGTGCGCAAATCTCTCATGAACTTAGAGGGTGTGTTCAAAGCAAGTGTGGATACAGAATCTGGAATCGCGACGGTGTACTATGACGCCGCTAAATGTACTACCGATCAATTAACCACCGCCACGCGGAACGCTGGTTATCCTTCTAAGGTTACGATGTGAAACCACTGCTACTACTGAAATTGAAGGTACAAATTAATGTTAGCTTCCATCAGTCTGGATAATTTACTTGATGCCTTTCCGAAAGAGTTTGTGCATATAAGTTCGCAAGAACAGGACTTGGCCATTGCTCTATATCGACTGTTGGCCTTAAATGAACCCGTTACACACCAACAGCTGGCCGAGGTCACAAAAATTCCTTTGCCCAATGTAAATCGGTATTTAGGGCAGTGGCTTGGGGTTATTCACGACGATACTAACCGTATCATCGGCTTCTGGGGACTGGGGCTGACTGCCACGACGCATAAAATAGTCACGGATGAACATGAATTTTATGCCTGGTGTGCATGGGATACCTTGTTTCTACCCGTTTTGATCGGCAAAACCTTGCAGGTTTCTTCTCGCTGTGCCATAAGTGGTGCGGATATTAAACTCACGATAAATACAGAACGTATAGAATCATTGCAACCGGGTGCCACAGTCTTATCTTTCGTACAACCCAATGCGCAAGGCATTCGAACAGATATTGTCAGCAACTTCTGCCACTCAGTCCTGTACTTTGCATCAGCAGCACTGGGTGAGCAGTGGGTCGCACAACATCCGGGGTCATTTCTGTTATCCGTTGAAGAAGCCTTTAACTTAGCGAAGAAGCTAAATGCCCGTAAATTTCCAGATCTGAGGACGATCTAAAACCACATTGCTAATCTAAGGAGTACAGCATTGAATGCTATTTTTAAAGATGCGCAGACACGCCTGACGGAAGTCTTCAAACAGGTAGAATTGTCTGATGATATTCGGGAACGTTTGGCTCACCCCAAGTTTTCTATTATCGTCAGTATCCCGCTACGTTTGGACGACGGTAGCTTACGAGTGTTGACTGGCTATCGAGTGCAATTCGATGATACCCGCGGACCGACCAAGGGTGGTGTACGCTTTCACCCCGATGTATCTCTTGATGAGGTTACCACACTCAGCTTCTGGATGACGATCAAATGCGCAGTGGCAGGGCTGCCGTTTGGTGGTGCAAAAGGCGGCGTGAGTGTAAATCCGAAAGAACTATCACACCTGGAATTGGAGCGCCTGTCACGCGGTTATATCCGTGCCATCGCCGATGTTATTGGCCCTAAACGGGATATACCGGCCCCAGATGTCTATACTAATGCCACCATTATGGGGTGGATGGCCGATGAGTACAATCAGATTATGCGTGCACAATACCCTGGGGTCATCACGGGTAAACCCGTACACCTAGGTGGTTCCCTTGGCCGTGAAGCCGCAACAGGCCAAGGCGCGCTTTATGTGCTTCAGCAATGGGTTGCGCTACAAAAATTAGAAGCTAATAAAACGACCATCGCTGTACAAGGATTCGGTAATGCCGGTTATCAGTTTGCGCGATTGGCACGAGAGGCCGGTTTTCGTATCGTCGCATTGTCTGATTCTCGTGGTGGAATTTATGCAAAAGAAGGACTAGACCCAGATAAAGTCATGCACCACAAGCAAACTTACCGCGAACTCAAGGCCATGCTTTACTGTGACAGCTCAGTGTGCGACGTCGCAGAACATAGTAATATAAGCAATGCGGCATTACTGGAGTTGGATGTTGACATATTGGTATTGGCGGCCATGGAAAATCAAATTACTGCAGAAAATGCCGAACGTATCCAAGCGAGGCAAATTGTCGAGATTGCGAATGGCCCCGTCAACTCTGAGGCCGACAAAATTCTAGCGGCACGAGCGATTCCTGTATTACCCGATGTCTTAGTGAATAGTGGTGGAGTAACCGTCAGTTATTTCGAATGGGTACAGAATCGGGCGGGTTATTACTGGAGTGAAATCGAGGTCAATGAAAAGCTCAAAATTATAATGGACCTGGAGGCGAAACACGTTTTTGAGCTGGCGAAACAGAAAAAAACTAGTTTGCGTACAGCGGCCTATGTCCATGGTGTGCTACGCATTGCGGGTGCAATTAGTGAAAAAGGTACTCGAGAATACTTTCAGAAAAAATAAAATTTATTTATAGAGGAGATCTCAATTGCCTATTCTTTCGACATTACCAATAAAATCGAATCAGAGATATTTGCAGTGGGTTTTTGTAGTGCTGTTTTTGTCTTTACTCTGGAGTTTTGTCACCGTGCCCGTAATTGCGGCATCACCTGGCAAAGGCAATCCTAACATGTTAAAACACATGAAACACTATTCCATAAAGGCCGACTTTGCCGATGTACGTGAAGACGTCGAGATGGCTATTACTGATCGTGGCTTAGTGATTAATAATGTTTCGCATATTGGTAGTATGCTAGAACGTACCGGCAAAGTGACAGGATCAAGCAAACGTATATTTCTAAAGGCCGTATCATTAGAGTTTTGCAGTGCCTCGTTATCTCGGCGAATGATGGAGGCAAACCCACACAATATTGTATTTTGTCCTTACATTATATCCATCTACGTTTTACCTGAGCAACCGGACTTAGTCTATCTTTCCTATCGGAGACCTAGCCCGGTAGGATCAGCTGAATCTAAGAGTGCCTTGGTTGCAGTAGAATCATTGCTCAATGATATTATCAAAGACGCATTAGATTGAATGTTTGTAGTTCTTTTAGCGACCGTTTTAACCTGAGATTAACAATGGGAGTCGTAAAAACGAAACCTATTGAAATGTATTCACCCCACCCTTTTTTTTTACCCTCCCAAGAAATTTACACTATCCGATAAAACGCATACGCATTTCAAGATGTGTATGCGTATTTGTCATCTCCAGTCTTATATTTTCGCAATATAACTGAAGGTTCTAGTGTGAGAACTATTGGTTCCTTCAAGTTCAGCCTTGGCGATCTATAGTTTTATCCTATATTTGTCGCAGCGAGTAGAAAATGGGTCGTTAGGTTTGATTGACTCCTGCTGTTACTAAGCGTGCTCCTGCCATATAGTGTTCGTATTAGAAATGATAAAAATGAAACGTAAGTTTAATTTAAGTAAAATAGTTCGTTCGTATTAGGCATTTCAATAACTAACATTTCTTAGAAGATTCGTTTGCGTAAAAACCATATCTAAATGTCAGTGTATATAACTCGTTGGAATCGTATTACGTCATAGTACAATAAGGAGAAATTTATGTGTGTAAATAACTCTAAAACTAATTACCTTTACTTTCGTTTAGCAGGGAGAACACCGTTGATCAAAATTGCTGTGGTAATTCTTACTGGCGCTGTGGTGCTATTTTCATCTGCAGTAAACGCCCAGGTACGCGAATATTTCATAATGGCTGAGGATCAAATGTGGGACTTTGCGCCAGGGGGTAAGGATTTGATGAAATGTGATCTGGATGGCATGATAGGTTGTGAGGATGTCGCCGAACCTTGGACAAATAGTCACAGGTTCAATAAAGTTCGATATATCCAATATACTGATAAGCACTACAATGTGAAAGTGAATCAACCGGACTGGTTAGGTGTACTGGGCCCCATTATTCGTGCTGAGGTGGGTGACGAACTGGTTATCCATTTTTGTAATGCTGCCACGAGCGGCAACTATAGTATGCATCCACATGGTGTTCGTTATGACAAAGACTCTGAAGGTGCACATTATTCGGGTGTTAATGCCGCCGATGGGGCACCACCCGGAAATGGTAGTCAAGTCTCCCCTGGGGCTTGTTTCGATTACCACTGGTTTGCCGATAAGACTAGTGGGCCCGGCAAGGGCGAAGTGAGTTCAAAGGCCTGGTGGTACCATTCACATATCGATGAGCCCGCAGAAACCAATGCAGGTTTGTTAGGGGCGCTTATTATTACAGCGGAGGGAAAGGCGAAAGCGGACGGTTCGCCGAAGAAAATCGATAAAGAGTTTATAGCCGCGTTTTTTATTTTCAACGAACTTGAAGGTGCAGAACCTGGTTTAATACATTCGATCAATGGTTACTTTTTCGGTAATACGACAGGGTTCATTATGAATAAAGGTGATAAAGTTCGCTGGCATTTGTTGGGTATGGGTAATGAGGTGGATATCCATACACCACACTGGCACGGTAATACAGTCTCGATCGGGGCGCATGATGTGGCTCGCAATACCGATGTTGTTGAATTATTGCCCGCAACGATGATCACCGCGGACATGACGGCAAGTAATCCCGGGGACTGGATGTTTCATTGTCATGTGTCTGACCATATCGCGGGTGGCATGATGACTTCTTATCAAGTGCAGCCGTAGTTAATTCTAGTTGCGAAACGCTGGGTAAGCATACGCTGGTTCAGCGTTCGCGATATTTAACTAGTGTCCGTCCACAAACG
>JBGMRO010000210.1:0-6715 GCA_048061555.1 Thiohalomonadales bacterium
GCCGCTAATATTATTAAATATTGCCATCCCTGCGCTATCGGTGTCTTGGGTCAACACCGTAGTACCTTGTACTAAGGTCACGGTGACCTTATTGTTTGTAGCATCTGCGGGAATGGCGTCGGTAAAATCATCAGGTGGGACAATGATTGCCTTAACCGTTATGCTATTTGCTGAGGCCTTTTCAATAAGGACAACCGTAAGTTGGCCCACGACGATCGTAAAATTCGTGGTCGTAGCCGCTGTATCACCAGAAAAAGTTGTTGTTGCCGTATAGTCGCCCGCAGCTAATCCTGCAAGGAAAAATGAACCATCGGCGCTTGGTGTTATCGTGGCCGATTCTGGTCCTGCGATAGTGATTGCTTGAGTCGAGGCTTGACCCAGAGCAAGTGAGGTGCCTGATAATGCACCGGTAGAAGGCAATGTTAACACGATAGTTCCAAAATCCACGGACGCCGTGTCATCGGCGGCATTCATCGCCACGGATTGCACAGAAACTCCGCCGAGATGTACGGGGGCGGTTATCGATAATTGAATACTCAGCGCGGTGGCATCTATAATGGGTACATTAATGGAAAAAGATCCATCAGTCGTTGTTGTGCCAGATTGGCCTCTGCTGGTAAATACGTTCACACCGGCAAGCGGATTTGTACCGTCGGTCACAATACCCATGACGGTCTCTACAAATACAGCGGAGATTAGCGGGCCGTGCCAACCACCTTTGGTAATCACTGAGGTGGCAGAGATTACGGTACCATCAGCGCTTACGACCCCCTTATTGCCGGTTTCTGCCGAGCGATTTACCCACGCTTCTAGGTCATGGTCAAAGGAATAAATATCAACCAACGTACCAGGAGCAAGATTTTGGTCGTTTGGGATGGTCAAATCTAAGGCGGGATCAAATGTGGCGTTCGGTGGTTGAATGGTAACAAAATCGGCAGCATTTCCACCGGCCTCTTCGGGTAGTGTCATGGGTAAATCAGACAAAGGCACCGGGGTAGCAGCTATTTTCAAGTTAGTATCAGCGGGAGTCGCGCCATCGATAGTGATTGTGACCGTGCTCTCATTGGAATCTATGCGGATATCTCCCATTTGTGCCAGGATCGGCGAGGCGGTGATACCAGCGATCAGCGGTAACGATTCGCTCGCGGTGGCGGCGCTACTAAGATTAGGCAATATGATGATCTGGTCTAAAGAGGCTGCTGACTCGGTGCCCACGGTTGCCATAATACTCAGCGTGCCATAATTCGTATCTGCATCACCGATACCTGTAGTACCATCTACTACGACAACATAACTACCTGCCGCTACTTCGGGAATGATAAATGCGCCGTTTACGTCGGTGGTCGTTTTTTTGTTTGTGTCTTTGAGAGATATTGTTGCCCCTGGTAGGGCGTTACCGGAAGACTGTCTAATAATACCGCTAAGGGTGGCCTTGCCGGTTGGGCTAGCACCGTTAAAAATTGGGTCTTTATCAACGATAGTGGGTGTAGTAGGTGTAGTAGGTGTGGTAGGTGTGGTAAGTGTAGTAGGTGTAGGGTCGCTGTCACTGCTACATGCAAATAAAGTCAAAACCAACCATGTCACTAAGAGACGGAAACATAAATTATTATTAGTATGATGCATAAGAGCCTCTATTATTTTTAAATGTATTGAGATACCTCAGAATAATATTTTCTGGGGTCTAAAATGGATATCGACTAGAATTCGGCTACGAAAGAGATTTCGACAAAAATGATAACGACTGAATTGTAAAAACCTAGTGTAGTAGAATATTTTCTGGTTTGCAAAGCTTAACTGATCTAAAAATAACGTCAAACAGATTGTAAGGTTAGGAAACGTACAAGGTGTGTTATTTTTTTCTGTGGGAAATATACAGTTAGTTATTCAGTCGCAACATAATGGCTTACCACTGGCGGTCGCTTAGCATCACATAAATCCGCGATTTTTTCCTGTAGTATACGATCCGAATTTGTTATGCGTTCATGCTGGCGCAGATGTTCTAACCAGGATTCAGTCATAAATGTCTCTACGATTCGGTTTGCATCTTCGACGTCCGAAAATAGGGACCAGAAAAATGCACCATCCCGTTTGCGGACAAGTCGTAATTGCTGCATCAATGCCTTGAACTGTTGTCTATTTTCCTGACTGACCTGGTATTCGATAGTAATCATCACGGGCCCGCGATCCGCTGAGGGTTCTTCATCGACGAGCGGTGTGGGCCAATGACCTGAAGGCGCATTGTCTATATTTTCACCTTCTCTCAGCCGAAACGTTTTGTGTTGAAATGGGGCCCAGGGAGAATCTTTTTTTAAAATACGGAACACAAACAACCTCCAATCAAAGCGAACGATTCCCTCGGTCTTGTTTGGACGTATGCATGACTATGGTCATGATGAAGCAGGCAACCATTCACAGGGATATGTACATTTAGACTAAAATTAGTAATATCATTAGCTTGCATGGTTACCTATATTCGACGCTCTACAGCTCAATTAATAACAGGGTAATTTGCACTATCGTTTTATTTAACTAAATCGTTTATTATGCCTGCATAGAATGTCGACACATAATAATAAACAAACGAAATAGTTATTCTATAGTGTATTAAGCTGTAATAGGGAAAATTTAAATGAAAAAAAATAAAAATATATTCACATTTATTATTTTAGCCGTTCTCTCACTTCCTTGAATTTCCTATGCCGATCCAGAAGAATGGTATACGTATTGGGCATTGGGTGCAGTAAGCAATGATTACCCAAATGATTTTGGTCAGGAGTTAGATAGGATAGAAAGTTTTCCAGGGGTGAGTCGCACTGAGCTGGCTTTGGATTTCCTCGGGTTTTATTGGCCGCTGGAATCGAATGATACCTTGGGATTCATCATAAATGGTACCTCTGATACCCTAGTCGATGCTTTTGCAAATGAGCTCTCATTTAACACATACCTATATGCATTAAGTTATATGCGTTATTTTGGAGTAGAACCAGGCGACGGTTTTTTCTACCGCGGTGATATCGGTATCGCGAAATCGCTCGTTAGTTTTGATGGTGGATTTGGTCGTAGTGATTATGTATCAGGTAGCGGATATGGATATTTATTGGGTATCGGCTATGGACTTCCTATATCCACCGGGACCCGCATAATATTTGGTCTCAATTATACAGACCGGAAAATCGACAGTGACACTTATAAATCAAGCCAAGTGACAATCGGTTTTTTGTGGTAAGTGACTTATATAGATTATCCTGAATTAATTTAGGTTAAAACTTTACCAGGTCATCTGGTGTTTTATCGGATTATAAAAAATACAATTTTGGATATTTTGTGGTGCATCAGAGGTGGTTTGGCAGGCAACAAATAATTCTACGTTAAATCTGCTATCAAGCTTGGATTTTATTTTATTGAGATTGGTCAACGCTTCTTTTGGATACTCTGATGTTTTAACTTCAATTAATTTTATGGTGTCGCCTTTTTCAATAAGAAAATCAATTTCCAAGTTGTTTTTGTCACGTAGAAAAAATAATGACCTTTTAAAGTTATGTAATTCCGCCTGACGGGATATTTCATTAAAAACAAAATTCTCGTACAAAGCGCCGTAATAATGTGAATTTCGCATTTGATCTTTGTTATGAATACCTAAAAGGAAGTTCAGCAAACCTTGGTCTTTAAGGTATATCTTAGGCGATTTGACTAGGCGTTTTAGTTGGTTGTCAAAATAGGGCTCCAGGACTGAAAATATATTACTTGCTTGCAAGACATCAAACCACTTTTTTCCGGTCACTGAAGTAATTCCGGCATCTTTTGATGTTTCGCTAAAATTGCACAATTGTCCCACTCGCAATGCCATCGATCGAATAAATCGGTCAAACGCCCGAAGATCACTAACTTCAAGCATTTTTTTAAGATCTCTCTCAAGGTAAGTCAGTACATAGTCTTGAAAAAACTGCTGCGTCTCAATATGTGGATTAGCCCATAGCTCAGGGAATCCACCTTTTAGTATGTATTGGTCTATGTTTATTTTATTTACTCGAATTTCATTGGCTGACAACGTATCAAGTTCTAAAATACTTATTCGACCGGCCAGACTTTCCGACACTTCTTTCATTAATAGAAATTTTTGGCTGCCAGTCAATATCCATTTACCCTTCTCATGGCGATTTTCATCGATCCAGATTTTCAAATGCCTAAAGAGCGAAGGCACATATTGAATTTCATCCAGAATAACGGGTCCCTTGAAGCGCGATAAAAATTCTATCGGATTATTCTCTGCTTCATCCGCATTTGCAGGCCAGTCGAAGCTTACATACTCAGCCTGCGGAAACAAATGTCTCAATAAGCTGGTTTTACCGGTTTGGCGGGCACCCGTGAGCAATACGGCGGGCCTATGGCATGTAAGCTTAATAATTTTTTCAGAAATATCTCTTTCTATCCACATAGTTAGCCAATTTAAGGTCGTGGTTAAGAATTGTCAAGTTTAACCTAGATTCAACTGATGAATTTGGGTTTATGGCGTAAATTGTATTTCAGTCTGTGAGTAGGTGCGAGGGGAGGAGGAAGGGCTTACGTAGCGCAAGTGTTACTAATCTTAAGATAAGTAACACTAGCGCTACAAAATACATAGCTCAAGTGTTACTAATCTTAAGATAAGTAACACTAGCGCTACAAAATACATAGCTTAAGTGTTACTAATCTTAAGATAAGTAACTCTAACGCTACAAAATACGTAGCTCAAGTGTTACTAACCGCGCAGGATGCATTCTTGGGTGAGTTCTACTTTGCCGTTTTCTGTTTCGGTCTCTAAGCGAACGGTGAAGCCCCATAGGCGGGCCAGGTGTTTGAGTACGTCTTCGCTTTGTGAATTGAGGGGTTTGCGGTCGTGCTGCACGTGGCGCAGTGTCAAGGAACGGTCGCCGCGGTGGTCCACGCGAAAAATTTGTATATTGGGTTCGCGTCGGCTGAGGCTGTATTGGTCGACGAGTGCCTTGCGTATGTGTTTATAACCGGCCTCGTCGTGAATGGCAGTGATTTCAAGGGTGTTTTTCTTGTCGTCGTCCAATACCGAAAAAAGCTTTAGATCACGGATAAGTTTAGGCGAGAGAAACTGTGTAATAAAGCTTTCATCCTTAAAGTTACGCATGGCAAAGTCCAAGGTCTTTAACCAGTCGGTATTAGCGATTTCGGGAAACCAGTGGCGATCTTCTTCGGTAGGCTGTTCGCAAATCCTGCGGATGTCCTGCATCATGGAATAGCCTAGCGTATACGGGTTAATACCCGAGTAGTGGGGGCTATCGAAGGGTAGTTGTGCGACTACGTTGGTATGTGATTGCAGAAACTCGATCATAAAGCCATCGGAGAGATAACCTTCATCATAGAGCCTATTTAAGATGGTGTAATGCCAAAAACAAGCCCAGCCTTCATTCATGACTTGGGTTTGTCTTTGTGGGTAAAAATATTGGCCGATTTTACGCACAATACGTACGATCTCGCGTTGCCAGGGTTCCATCAGTGGCGCGTTTTTTTCGATAAAGTACAACAGATTTTCTTGTGGTTCAGACGGAAAACGTTTTTCCTTTTCGGCCGCCTTATCACTGCCTTTAACGGGTAAGGTCCTCCAGAGGTGATTGACTTGTGATTGCAGATAGTTTGCACGTTCTTCCTGGCGAAGTTGTTCCTCGACATTGGATAATTTTTGGGGTCTTTTGTATCGATCGACACCGTAATTCATTAACGCATGGCACGAGTCTAATACGGCCTCGACTTCTGCGACACCATAACGATTTTCACACTTGGTGACATAGTTTTTTGCAAATAACAAATAGTCGATAATCGCGTCGGCATTGGTCCAGGTGCGAAATAAATAATTACCCTTAAAAAATGAATTGTGTCCATAGGCCGCGTGCGCGATGACGAGACCCTGCATCATCATGGTATTCTCTTCCATGAGATATGAAATGCAAGGGTTAGAGTTGATTACGATCTCGTAGGCCAAGCCCATTTGGCCACGTTTGTAACGATTTTCTACGTTGAGGAATTGTTTTCCGAAAGACCAATGTTTATAACCCAACGGCATGCCAACCGAAGAGTAGGCATCCATCATTTGCTCCGAATTGATTATCTCGATCTGGTTAGGGTAGGTATCGAGTTTAAAGTCGGCTGCAACCCGCGCAATTTGCTTGTCATACTGCGTTATTAAGTCTGTGGTCCACTCGGATGACTCGGACAGGATCTTGGATTTCATGCGACTTTTTTAGTGAATAGTTGTCTGAATACAGGATATATACTATTGACCCCGGCAATATCTTGCATGGCGAAATTCTGATGAAACTCTTTTACTTTTTCATATTCACGCCAAAGGCTTTGATGTTCATACGCGGTTATTTCTACATAGGCAAAAAATTGTAATAACGGTAATATTTTTTCCGTTAATAACTCACCGCAGGCGGGTGAATCACCTTCCCAATTATCACCATCCGAGGCCTGTGCGGCGTAGATGTTCCAGTCGCTGGTGGGATAGCGATCTTGAATGATATTGTGCATCATTTCTAATGCGCTAGAAACCACCGTGCCACCTGTTTCGCGGGAATAAAAAAATTCTTCTTCATCGACTTCTTTAGCTGTTGTATGGTGGCGTATGAATACCACTTCAATATTTTCATAGGTGCGGGTCAAAAACAGATACAGCAATATGAAAAATCGCTTGGCGATATCCTTGCGC
>JBGMRO010000211.1:0-6707 GCA_048061555.1 Thiohalomonadales bacterium
TTGTTTGACGAAGAAGCAGAACAGGATTTAGTCGCTAGAATTACTTATGGCGGTTACGTAGCTAACCCAACAGATGTCGAGTTAGTAAAAATTGGTCGTGATCCTTTTCTTTTATCATATGCACTTAAGGATGTGAAAAAACGTTGCATAGTGAGTACAGAGGTATCAAAACCCTCAAAGCAAGGCGCTAATCGAAAAGTACCTGATGTTTGTAAAGACTTTCACATTCGATGCATTAATAATTTTCAGATGTTCAGAGAATTGAAATTCAGCACTAACTGGAAGAATTTTTAGCTAGTGCAGCTAAGATGGAGCGACCACCTAAATATAAAGCCTTCGCCAGCAACCATAATTATGAATGATTATTATGTGATAAGGTTATTCAGTACTTTGTAAAAAATATTTACTGATTTATTTCAACGGAAGGTGGTCGTCCAATGATAGCAAATCAAATTCAATGCGCTATTTTACATAATATACATTATACGCATGTATATTTGAAAGCTGTTGGTCATCTAGCCAAATCAACATTTTCGCATTGTTCATTATAGGCTCCAGGGTATGTAATGCCTGCAGGGTAAATTTACCGGATGGTTATAAACCAACAAATATTATCTGTTTCTGATCGATTCCAACGTTTCCCGTCATTTAAAAGTGTCAATAACGTCTTCATAAAAATTATCGACTGGCGCATTATATTTGAGTGAACCTATATTTATTAAATTGTTTTCCAGTAGTGAATCTAGCTGCCAGCCATCAGATTGACGCGTATATACATCAACAGCTATCCTTTCCTGTGATACAAGAATATATTCGTTAACGGTTTTAATACTCTGGTAGGCGACTAATTTCTCAAGTCTATCTTTTTTCTCTGTCGATTTTGATAATACTTCCACAAGCACTGATGGCTCGGTCTGATATAGCGATTCCGGATCAACCGATTTACAAACGACCATCACATCTGGGTAATAAAAAACATTATTTGCGAATACCTTCATGTCGGATGAAAATATTGAGCAACCTTTCCCTGTAAGATGGCTTCTAAGTATTGAGGTTATTGCAGTTGTTATTTTATTGTGACGAGCTGTTCCACCTACCATGGCTTCGATAGCACCATGATAATATTCATGTCGTTCATCTCCTTGCGCCTCAATAGCGAGATAATCCTCAATTGATATCGGTTTAATTAATTTTTGTTGACCCATAGCGTTCACCTATTTACATAACAACACCATATTGTTTTCGCTCGTTTACCCGCGCCATTTTTTCCAATTATTCAGTTGTTAAATCTTCTGTAAAGTCGGGCATCTTTACTCCTTTCCTCAGGTTCTTATCGGCTTCGGCATTCGGAGAACTTCTATAATTTGCCATCACGACGGGCTTTCTCTTTGAAGCCGTCGAGCATTTCTTGCGGTGTTTTATCGATCCATCTGCGTTCCTCTACGATTTTTTTGACGCTCTATTGATGTGATTTAGTATGCACCTGTTTTCCTATCCATTCTCTTGGTACTACCTAACTCTATTCGGTGGTTCGATATTTCTATCAATAACGCGAAGTTTAGGCTAACATTTCTTTAGTTGGTTTTTTTAACGTCGTTGCACAACTCAATCCACCTAGGTTCGATTTTTTTTCTAAGGTATAGAGTGTTTTAGCGCCTTTGTTAATCGATCGTCGAGCTATTATACGGTCAGAGAGGTCCACCGTAGTTGATTCACGATAATCCAGTAACGCGCATTGTACAGCAGACCAGTCTTCGAATGTAAAACGACTATTATTTGCCAGGGCTTGAATGACACCGTAAATTTCATTCGATGTAAATTCAAACGCGCTTTCCAAAACCCATTCGATCTCCGCCAAGACAATATCTGAGATAAAAACCGCATCTGAATTATGAATAATATTTCTGGCCGCTATGACTTGCCAGCTAGGATTACGAACATCTACTGGTTCGACGAGGTATCGAAGTAACACATTCGTATCTACCGAAATCATTATTTCGCGAATTTCTTAGCAGCTCTTGTTCGCAAAGATTGCTTTAACGTTTTTGCAGATGGAATTTTTTTACTTTTAACTAAATCAGAAAATTGACCACTTATATCTACGGTCGACATTTTAACGATGTGGGCAACACCGTCTCTCTCGAATATCTCTACAAAGTCACCCGGAGTTAATCCAAGTGCTGCGCAGACACTCTGTGGTACGGTCACTTGTCTTTTAGCCGTTAGTTTGTGCATGATCCTCACCTTGGCAGTATTACTATATAACAATAGTAATACTGCCAAGGTGTATTGTCAATATTATTTTTTGCGGTAACCATATCCCGATGTCGTAGTCGTATTCCGTAAATTGTTAAGATTTATTATTCTACGTGCTTGGCCTAATAGGGTTTATTAGCGACTTTAGTGTTCATCATGGTTGCTTCCTCCGTATGGATGGCCCATTATTGACGATCACAATATTATTGATAGCACGTGGTTAAACTCAAATAAAAATCGCCAAGGTTGCAGTATCTTGAGAGAATATAAATCGTTTCCACCTCATACAAGATTGGATGTAGAGTGACTAATGACGAAATCATAGCCAGTTTGGTGGATCTGGAGAAGCAACATAATATCAAGATCCTCTATGCCTGCGAGTCCGGTAGTCGCGCATGGGGGTTCCCTTCTCCCGATAGTGACTACGATATCCGCTTTATCTACGCTCACCCTATTGACTGGTATCTCAGCATATTTCCAAGCAAGGATACCATTGATATCCCTATTTCCGGTGATAGTGACATGGGTGGTTGGGATGTGCGCAAAAGCTTTGGCCTGTTGAAAAAAACTAATTGTGCGCTCATTGAATGGCTAAGTTCACCGATTGTATACATGGAAGAATTAACCGCCATTAATAATATGAAAATGATGATAAAACCAAGTTTTCATGCTGTTACCGCTTGTCATCACTATTTCTCTATGGCCAAGAGAAAGTTTGATGATATTCAGAGTGGCGACGAAGTGAAATTAAAATTTTACTTCTATTCACTTCGTGCTACGTTATGCGCCTTACACATTATCGACACCCAATCGCCACCACCGATGGAAATCACCCCACTGAAGGAAAAATATCTCACCTCTACATTGCTGCCTTTATACGACCAACTTCTGTCCGAAAAAATGGCAAGCTTGGAGTCACACCGTGGCAGTCGGTTAGAATGGTTGGATGAGTTTCTCGATTTGTCGCTAACCTATATTGAAAATAACGTTCCCAAGAATCAGGATAAACTGGCAACCGAAGTCTTAGATGCAGCGTTTCGTTCAACATTGCGGGCTGTTTGGGGAGAATAATTCAAATGGCTAGCGTCGTCCAAAAGCTCTATGGTAAACGATTAATTACCAAACCGCCCAAATTCGTACCGGCTAATACACAATACGAAGTAATAATGGGCTCAATCGCATACGGCGTATCCAATGATACCTCCGACATGGATATTTATGGATTTTGTATCCCTCCCAGAGACTATGTATTCCCCCACTTAAGAGGTGAAATTCTAGGATTTAGCGAACCTGGTCCTCAATTTGATCAGTACCAGGAACACCATATCTACGACAAGGATGCCGAAGGTGGAAAAGGCAGAGAATATGACATTACCATGTATTCGATCATAAAATATTTTCGACTATGTATGGAAAACAACCCAAATATGATCGATAGCCTTTTCGTGCCACGCCGTTGCATATTGTATACAACCCCTGTTGGTGAACTGGTACGCGAGAACCGTAAGTTATTCTTACATAAAGGTGCGTGGCACAAGTTCAAGGGTTACGCCTATTCGCAAATACATAAGATGAATACAAAAAACCCCGTTGGTAAACGCAAAAAAATTATAGAAGAGTTTGGCTACGATGTGAAATTTGCCTATCACGTGGTTAGGTTACTCAACGAGGTAGAACAAATACTCACCGAGTGTGATCTGGATCTTGAACGCAATCGCGAACAACTTAAGGCCATTCGTCGTGGCGACTGGTCACAGCAGAAAATCGGCGAATATTTTGAACAGAAAGAAAGTGAACTAGAGTCCGTATATACAAAAAGTGACCTACCCCCTCTTCCAGATGCGGAAACATTGCAAAACCTATTACTACAATGTCTGGAGACGCACTATGGTAGCTTGGATGGCGCTATTGCTGAACAAAATGATTTGGAAAAAGCGGTACGTGATATCGATAATATATTAGAAAAAGTTCGCAATAAACTATAAGGGAGATACCTTTGTGAAGTATTACTAGAAGGTGGTGATACATCATGGCGGAACCTGCAGTACCCCCTGCCCTGCATGAGCAGCAGACCGTATCTACCGAGCAAATAAGGCTTTCGGCGCCGTTGCCATCGTTAGACGTACCACTGCGATCTGCATATCGCCATTCTATCTCCCACCGGGACACAAGTCGACATAGTGCCCGCCTCCACCACCCGGATAAAGGTGTCCATGTTCAGACCGATGCATCATCATCGCATTATTTTATTTTAACTATCACATTGCTATTATTATATAGCTTGAGCACAAACGTCTTTGCGTATCGCACGGATCATGGGTTCCTACCGCCGGGAGCAAATGTCTGTGAAGCCCATCCACCGATAATCCCAACACGAGCGCGATATCTTTAACAGTCGTATTGAACTGCTTAGCCAGTGAACGTGGGCTAATATAACCCGTGTCATCTATAACAAGTTTGGTAAATTCAAGCATGACATGCCCATTCAGATATCGGTAAATACGGCATAATTATAGGGCGCAAGGCAGAATAATTCCAGCGAAAAATTTACGATATCTGTTCTATTTTGGGCACATCCTTCGTTTCTGTGTCGCTGTCTTTTTTCCAATCCTTATCCACGTGCGTATCAATAAACTGTTCGTCCGATTGCATTAGATCACGTAGGCTCTGTCGCGCACTGGAGGCGATACCGATGCGCACATCCATATCCTGATGGTAGTTACGGTAGATTTCCTGCAAGGTCTTTTCATCATGCGCCCTAAAATGATGGGCGGCCTGTTTTGCTCGCCAGGCACTAAAACCCAGTTGTTGCAAGGTGGTTTCCCCAAGCTTTAGGGCGGCCTCAAAAGTTTCTCTTTCCACCAGTTCAACGCCTGTCTCCAGCAATTCAAAAACATGCGTAAGATCCCATGCGCGTGTCACTATTTTCAGGTCAGGAAATTCATGTTTTGCCAATTCAGCCAACCGCAACACCGCGTCTCTATCATCAATGGCGATGACCAACACCTTTGCCCTTTCCGCACCTGCGGTGCGCAATAAGTCAAGACGCCCTGCGTCACCGTAGAACACCTTAAATTGAAACTTACGTAAAGTTTCAATATGGTTAGGGTCGTGTTCAAGCACCGTCGCGCCAATTCCGTTGGCATGCAGCAGGCGACCCACTATTTGACCAAAACGGCCAAAACCGGCGATAATAACCTGATGACCATGATCTTCAATTTCTTCCGCTTCTGCGGACGAGTCACGCTCAAAACGATGCACTAAAAATTTGTCATGAAGCAACATTAATATCGGTGTCGTCATCATCGACAATGCCACCGTTACGATGAGTGTATCGGTAACAAGTTCTGGCAATACACCAGAGGTTTGCGCAACGCCAAATAGTACAAAGGCAAATTCGCCACCTTGCGATAAGACGAGTGCAAACAAGGGTAATTGACTCGAGGGTAAGCCGTAGACGCGTCCGAGTAGATAGAGCACGATAGACTTAAACAGCACCAGACCTAAGGCCATAGCGGTTATGATTACAGGGTCTTTAAATAAAATCCCGAAATCAATCGACATACCCACGGCGATAAAGAATAATCCGAGCAATAATCCCTTAAACGGCTCTATATCTGATTCCAGGGCATGACGATACTCCGACTCGGCCAGCAATACTCCGGATAAAAATGCCCCTAATGCCATGGACATACCGACCGCCTGCATTAATAGACCGGTTGCAATCACTAACAACAGCGTAAATGCGGTAAAAATTTCGCGCAACTGAGTCGCGGCCACCAATCGAAGAATCGGACGAAGCGCATATCGTCCACCAATTATGATGAGTAAAATGACCGAGAATGCCTGCCCTAATGCCATCCAATCAAATTCACTAGCGGCGCTATTGTCGCTCACACTCAATAAAGGAATCGCTGCCAACATAGGTATAACTGCAATATCCTGAAATAACAGTACAGAGAACCCGCCCTGCCCGACCTCGCTTTGCAGTAGATTTTTTTCATTGAACATTTGCAACGCCATCGCTGTGGATGAAAGCGATAAACCCATCGCCGCCACCAAGGATATTGCCGTACTCATAGCCAGTACTTTGCCAATCACAAAAAATAAAAGTGTAGTTAATATAACCTGCCCGATACCCAGCCAGAGTATGGGCTTTCTCAAGGCCCAGAGGCGACTCGGTTGTAACTCCAATCCAATCGCAAAAAGTAGCAATACAACACCAAACTCTGCAAAGTGTAAAATATGTTCGGCGTTATGTACTAAACCTACGCCCCAGGGTCCAATGACGATGCCCGCTAATAAATAACCTAGAACGGACCCAAATCCGAAATATTTGGATACAGGCACGGCAAGTACCGCCGCGAGCAGATATACCATGGCGTTAAATAACAGACCTTGGTCGTCCATGTCGTCTCCTAAGTGGTGGGTTTGTTGGAAATATAATTTTC
>JBGMRO010000212.1:0-6702 GCA_048061555.1 Thiohalomonadales bacterium
GATTGCCTAATGGGCATGAGTTTTAGGGGAAAGGGCGTTAATCCGTCCTATACTCCGTCAAGCATTATTGCAGATATCACATAGTATTTGTTCCGAAGTATAGGAAGCAGTCGATCTACGGGGCATTACGGAGAGAAATTGGAGGGATAATCCGGGAGTCATGTCGTCAGGGTGGAGTGGAGTTAGTCGAGGGATATGCGATGCGGGATCATGTCCATATGCTGTTAATGATTCCGCCGAAATTCAGTGTGGCCCATACGGTGGGATTTCTGAAAGGGAAGTCGGCGATCCGGATATTTCGAGAGTATCTGCAGGTGAAGCGGAATTTCACAGGGCGACATTTCTGGGCCCGTGGCTATTGCGTCAGTACGGTAGGATTAGAGGAGCATGTGATCCGGGAGTACATCCGAAACCAGGGACGGGAAGAGAAACGTCAGGAGCAGATGCGACTGGCAGGACTTTAACCATAGCCCCCTCTGGGGACTTTCATCATACCACCCGCTTTGCGGGTGGTAGTTGATTAGTCAGGAGTCCTTTGAAAGCGAAACAATTAACGACTTTACCTCGATAATCCCGCCGATTGCACCGATAAACAGGTTCTTGCCGAATAGTAAAAGCGACAAGCTAACCGCCTGGGCGCCTTCTATGCCATAGGGTTGCAACAGTAGTACGATAGTGCCCTCTCGAACGCCGAGCCCGGAAAATGACACAGGCAGTAGCTGTACTAACACCACCGCGGATCTCAGCCAGCCAATTTGAACAAAGGTTATTTCAGCCGATACAGCGTAGGCCAGAAACAAAATAAGAAAAATACCTACCAAATGCTCAAGGGATGAAATGATGCTGACCGCTAAAATGGTTCTGCGGGGAAGTTGGCGAAATCTACCAATTGCTGACAACTGTTTTTGAAGTATGCGCTGTAGTGATTGCGGCATTGCTTTTTCGAATCTCGCTAATACGGTGGTGAATTGAGGTATCGTGCCAATCAGACAGACAAGCATCAGCCCCATAAAAATAAAGAAAAATATAGACACTAACAGATTAAAATGACTGCGGACATCATCAAGTAAAGAAAACAATATACCGAATAGAACCAAATAGACGGTTGATATAAATCTGGCAAAGATTATGGCCGATAGGGCTTCGTGTCCCTTGTGGTCAATTTGATATAGTCGTTGCCATCGTATTACGCCACTGGCCAGCTCTCCAGGCAAAATTGTACCGTAGAAAGTGCCGATAAAATTAATATTGACGATGTCCGCGTACCTGGCATTTATGCCTTGCTTATCGGTGAGGATTTTTAGTCGTGCCGCCGAGAGATACGTCTGTAAAACACCTAGACCTAAAGCTGCGGCAACCCATGATAGTTCCGCAGTTCTAAGCGAGGAGATGACATTAGCAAAGGGTATAAAGTAAAAAACCAGACCTAAGAGACAAGCGGATATGATTAGCTTCACGGATAATGTTAGCCAAGCTTTCACACGTAAACGTCCGTTCTTATTGAGTGATGCAATGTCTCGGTTACGCGGTGCATTATTAGCAGTTATTATCTTAATGCGCGAAAATATCTCAGGATCGCGTCAATAACATTGTTAACATCTGTATCCGTCATTTCATAAAAAAGTGGTATGGTTAATATTTCACTGAATAGACCTTCCGTGGTGGGCAAATCAGTGTGATACTGTGAAAATGCGGGTTGTAAATGATTCGGCGTAAATTGTATTGTAGAGTCGATACCATTTTGCTTTAGGTGGGTGATCAAGCTGTCTCGGTGGGTGGATGATGCGCGAATGACGTAGGAGAAAGGAAAGGTTTCATCCAGATTTTGCTGTAGAGGCGTAATTTCCGGTACCTCCGAAAAAGCCTCATTGTAGCGATTAACGATTAAATGTTTTCTATCTTTAAATGCAGCGAATTTTTTTAACTGCACAAGGCCGATTGCGGCATTTATATTACTCATCAGATACCTGTATCCTGAACTGACCACTTCATATTTCCACGATTTGGAATGACTTTTTATGAGCCGGGAATCTTTATCGATACCAATATTTCTCATTGGTAGTATTCGAGCAGCCAGCTCATCATTATCCGTCGCAATAGCGCCTCCACCACCACAAGTGATGTTTTTAATGGGGTCAAAACTAAAACAGGTCAGATGACCTAATGTCCCAACAGGACGTCCCTTGTAAGTGGAGCCGAATGATTGGGCCGCGTCTTCAACAACGGTCAGGTTGCTATCTTGTGCGAGGTTAAGCACCTTATCCATGTCGCAGGCCTGACCGGCATAATGCACTGGCATAATGACACGGCATTTGGGTGTTAATCGTGATTTGGCGTCTTCTATATCAATATTTAACGTCGTTGGTTCAACTTCGCAGAATATCGGATGACCACCCGCCAGGACGATGGCTTGAATGGTAGCGGGAAACGTCATGGATGGTACGAGAACTTCAAAACCAGGATTTAACTCAAGGCATTCAACGGCAAGATGTAACGCCGCCGTCCCGGAATTGACACAGAGTACATGTTTCGTTCCTAAGTGTTTGCAAAGGTGCTCTTCGAATTTGTCCGTGACAGATCCCTTGCCGAGCCAGCGAGATTCAAATACGTCATTTATTGCGTTGAGCTCTTCTTCCGCTAGGGATGGACGGTGTGTCGGCAACATTAATTGCATTCCATTGTTGAAGTTGGTTAATATGCTATCACTCTGTGGATGGCGCTGACTTAATATCTAATAAGTGCCAAGGTTTAAACCGATTATGAGCGAAGTCGAAGACTCTTTCCAGTCGATACTGTTCATTACCCCTCAACCTTTTCTGCAATGGCGGGGTTCGCCCATTCGTGTCAAATTAGATGTTGAAGCACTGACTGAATTGGGACACAGGGTAGACTTGCTGGCATTTCCCATCGGCGAAGACCCACAAATACCCCGTGTTAATGTAATTAGAGCTCCAAATCCCTTTGGTATAAGCAATGTGCCTGTGGGGCCTTCACTGACCAAGGCGCTGCTTGATGTCTTTTTATTGTTTAAAGCCTTGCAGCTTAGCTATAAAACACATTATGACGTTGTCCATTGTGTTGAAGAGGCGGCGCTTGTTGGTCTGCTCTTGAAGTGGTTAAGAGGTTACAAGTTTGTTTACGAGAAGCACTCGCATATATCCTCCTATAAGAAAGGCCCACTTCGAAATGCCGTGTTAGGCATTTATAAGTTTCTAGAGACCTTTGTGATCCGCAAAGCGGATCTAACATTTGCCGGGCCGGGTGTTTATAAGGAGGTCACGGCCATAAATAAACAGGGCTGTTCGCAGGTGATTTACGCTATTCCTTCATCTCATGTCACTTCAAATACGCAAAGGGCAGAAGAAATTCGTCGCCAGCTTGCGCTTGAGGAAAATGACCTGTTGCTAACCTATGTGGGAACATTCGCCCAATATCAGGGGATCGATCTTTTGATGGCAGCTATACCTGAAGTGATAAAAGAAAGAAATAATGCAAAGTTTCTTATCATAGGTGGGTTTCCTGATGAGATTGAACAATGCAAAGGTTTATTGGATAGTCGCGGTGTGCTGGATCACGTGTCGTTTCTGGGCCTCAGAAATCCCGACGAAACCGCACACTATTTGTTTGCTTCCGATATTCTACTTTCGCCTCGTACCGCGGGGAAGACCAATCCCATAAAAATATTTGATTATTTAAAGGCGAACCGGCCTATTGTTGCAACTAATAATATTTCCAATTCGAGAATTCTTGATAATTCTATTTGTCAACTAACAGAGATTGAAGCAACAGATTTTGCGCGGGGTATTATCGATTTGATGAATGACCCAGATCGTCGGGCTAACCTGGCTAATCAGGGTAAAAAACTCATCGATGAGCATTATAATTATGACAAATTTAAACAGTGGGTTAATTCTGGCTATGACAAAATGCTTGAAGGTAACTGCTAAGTCGGCATAATTGTTGGTAATATAAATGCGGGCTATCATTTAATAGTTTACAAGCACGACGAAGGAGCAAATGTGAAAATTACGAATGCTACAGGCATAAAATCACAAATGCGAGAACAAGGTTATGTCATTGTTCGCAATGTATTTCAAGAAAGTGAAATTGCCACTATTCGTAAAGAGTTTGATCGGCTTAAGGAAGAAGCATTGCAGTACAAAGGAGTTTGGCGCGATCAGAATGTCGTGTATATGGTCCGCGAACACCCCGAAAAGGGGTATCATGTGCGCTTTATTCATTGGGCACCGTACATTAGCCCTCTTTTAGATCAAATACGCATCGATAAGCGGTATTTAACTATTTGCAGTCCACTGATCAGCAATGACGTTAAGCAAATTCAGAGCCAGACAAGTTGGAAAACACCGGGTTGTGCAGATACCTATTACAGTTTTCATCAAGACTATCGATTTCGACGACCTGACAGTGCTTTCAGAAACATCGGCACATCTAATTTGAATACGATGTTGGCGGTGGATCCCCATACCAAGGAGAATGGTTGCCTGCAGGTCTATCCAGGATCCCATAAAATGGGGCCATTGGATTTACCCCAGGACAACAGTATTATGAACATGGGTTATCAACAGGATGTATTGACCGCTGCTGGTATTGACGCCAGTAACCTGGTTGACATAGAACTTGAGCCAGGCGATGTCGCATTGTGGTACTCCTACGTTATTCATGGTTCCGGACCGAATAATTCATCCAGCGATAGGCGAGGATTCTTGAACAGTTATAATAAAGCGCAGGATACGGATCGTGGTGAGTGGGCATTCAAGAATGGTGTGCCCTGCCCATTATCAGGAGAACCTGTATTGATTAACTATGGTGCTATATATGATGATGAAGACCCTCATTATGTCGAGGGCACACTTTATCCATCAAGGACGTTGCAAGAGAAAAACGGTAACTGAGCTACATTTTTGGTTTTTTGTCTATCTGCTTTGCCGGTACCCCCACAACAGTTTGCCCATCATCTATATTGCGGATAACAGCAGCACCTGATCCAATCGTACAAGATTTACCGACTTCGATGCCTTCCTTCACAGAACTGTTCATCCCTATTAGCGTGAAATCATCAATGGTTACGCAACCTGCAATGGTCGCGTGGGCTGAAACAAAACAGTTACTTCCAACGATTGTATGATGCCCAATAAACGCGTTGCTGCTGATAATGGTATTGGCACCGATAGTAACAAAGGGCTGCATTACAACCTGATCCAGAATAATACAGTTTTCGCCAATCTCAGCATTCCAAACTGACGCCGATGAGGCAACGTAGGTGGCGAATTGAAAACCTTTTTGTTTAGCTTGTAAATAGCGTAGATAGCGTAGCTGGTTCTGTTGTTTAAAGCCCAGGGCAACCAGCATATTAAACTTGTCTGCCGGATAAAACTGTTCCACTGCTTCAAAGGCGACGACGGGTAACTTGTGTTTGCTTGGTATATCTATATATTGCTCATCAACAGTGAATGCTACAACCTTGAAATCACTATCGCGGGTGAGATAATGAAAAATGGCGCTTGCGTACTTTCCATTCCCAAATAGTACGGTGGGTTTTTTCATTGCCAATAATGCCTTCGAAGCTATTCACTGGTTAATCTAATTACTGGCCTGCATTAGCAAATAGCAGGGTCGAACCTACGCAACAGATTGATATTACAACAATCTACTCCAAATAACAGGGTCGGACCTAAGCAACACTCATCTTGTATAGCTATTGGATTTTGTCGTGCTTTTGTAAATTGTGCCTGGCACAAAGCAATTGAACATTCTCACCAGTAAGAGATGAGCCGTCTTTTGAATACGGTAAAATGCGGTCAAAATGTAGTTCATCAGTTGCGCCGCACTCTATGCATTTGCCACCATCCCGTTTCCATACTTCGAGCAGCAGTTGGTATAATACGCGATGTGGCATATCCTTTTAAAAAACCGGGGACAGACCACGGTTTTGTCGTATCACAATGACTTTTTTATCTTTCTCGGAAGGCATGACCTGGGCGTAGCGGCTCAAGCGGGTGTTCAATATAGACGTTGAGACGTCAGGTTCCTGTTTGCCAGCCAACCAAAAATCATGGGCAAGGCGCTGGGTATCGTCTACCGGGCCATTGCTACGCACCTAACCCGGAAATATCCCCAGGGCTATTTACTCTGCCATATTTATGGCGATTCTCATTTATGTTGTTATCTCACTGGGTGCCTTATTGGCGATACCCTTTGATGAAATAATATAGAACAAGGAGTATGCGCTGGCTTCGGGCGCTGGCACTGTACTGGGGCACTGGGGTACCGACTTGGTTATTCTGGGTGCACTGCTGGCCACCAGCAGTGCCATAAGCGGCACCGCATTTGGTGCTTCAAGACAAATGGCAGTAATTGCAGAAGGTGGTTATTTTCCCGGAATCCTGGCAGCCAGAAGGAATCACATACCCGTCTACGCCATCTTAACCATGGCTACACTTGCATTCCTTCTCGTCCTTGCCGGCACCCTCGAAGTAATCCTGGAATTTGGCAGCGTGACATTTTTACTGGTATCCCTGCTGATGGCCTTTGCAAATTACAGAATCCGCGGTTCAACAGGATCATCATTAGCGCTGACTATGCTTGCCATGGCAGGCCTCATGTTTGGCCCAGGATTATGCATTATGAAATCATTCACCAACCCCGACAAATGATATTTATCGGTGGTTTGTACACCCTGCT
>JBGMRO010000213.1:0-6678 GCA_048061555.1 Thiohalomonadales bacterium
ATTTCCGTATCATTATCGGGCCTACGATAAATGAGATAATCAAGGCCGTTAAGATGCCTAATATTGAGCGTAAGGTAATATACTGAAATACACCGAAACCACTATAGTATTGGGATAAATATTCAGAAATATATAACAGCATTCTAATTCTCTCCCTTCACTTCCTGGCTGCTCTCATTAACAACTAAGCAAGCATCAACGACTTTATTCATTTGCATAGTCCGCGACCCTTTTACCAATAAGGTGGACCCTTCATGCATCAACGATTTCATGTATTGCACCAGTTCGTGGTAAGTGTCAAAGTGCTTTCCGTTTGCGCCAAAGGCTTGTACAGCGGCGCGACTCAATTCTCCAATGCCTAACAATGCATCTATGCCAATTTCCCTGGCCTTGGCTCCAATTTCCGCATGCAGTGAGACCGCATCGTCTCCCAACTCACCCATGTCTCCCAGTATAAAGTACCTGTTACCCGGTAATTTTTCTAATACCGCTAATGCTGCCAGGGTGGACGTGGGATTCGCATTATATGTATCATCGATCAGCGTCGCACCAGCAAAACCTGGTTTCGTTTCTAGTCTTCCAGGCACCGCGCACATTTTTTCCAATCCGATTTTTATTTGTGGCAACGGTACGTTAGCGGCAATGCTAATCGCGGTCGCGGCTAGTGCATTCATAACATTGTGTTTTCCAGACAAAGATATGACACAGGAAAATTCGCCTGCAGGTGTCGTGACATTCAAGCTAGAGCCTGAGGCATCTCCACTCCAATCACAAAAAATATCGGCCTGGTGATCGATAGCAAAGGTCAAAATATCAAAACCCGTTAGCATTTCCTTCCAAAGGTCGGCGTAGGCATCATCATTATTGACAATGCCATATCCTCCCAGGCACAAACCTTGATAAATTTCTCCTTTCGCTTTCGCCACGCCATCAAGGTCGCCGAATCCTTCCAAGTGAGCCGCAGAGGCATTATTGACCAAGGCAATGTTCGGTTTGGCTAAATGAGTTAAATATTCAATTTCTTTTGGGTGATTAGCGCCCATTTCGATAATTACTGTGGCGTGACTGGCGTCTACACTCAATAGTGACAACGGCACCCCTAAATCGTTGTTGAGATTACCCTTGGTTGCAAAAGTATTTCCTTGTTGACTCATTATTGATGCCGTCATTTCCTTAACACTCGTCTTGCCATTGCTACCTGTAATGGCAATCAATGGGGGGTTCAACGATAAACGCCAGTAAGACGAAAGACTTGCGATGGCCAAGTGAGTATTCGCAACCACGAGTTGCGGTAAACTTGTTTCGACCTTCTGTTCGACCACAACTGCCACCGCGCCGCTTTCTTGCGCGACATCGACATATTCGTGCCCATCGAAATTGGGACCGGTAATAGCAAAAAATATTTCACCTTTGTTAAGGGTACGCGTATCAATACTCACCCCAGCAAAGGTAACGTCGTCACCGTATAGTTGAGCATCCATGGCCGCCGCCGCGGCCTGTGTATTTAACTGGCAGCCGCCGCTCATGCGCTGTCTCCGATGTCGGCATTGTCTTGATCATGACTGTCTTGCTCATAATTCGTGTCATCGATACCATAGGTTTCAGCAAGAGCAGTTTCAGCAATATTCATATCGGTGGGATAATCTATTTTTTGATTGCCTATAATTTGATAATCTTCGTGTCCCTTTCCTGCGATAACGACGATATCACCAGCATTTGCCTGTTGTATCGCATACCGAATTGCCTCACGTCGATCATGAATGACAGAAATCGTGGCAGAGCCATCTCGATCCGGGTTAAATCCAGCACGAATATTATCAACTATTTGTGTCGCAATTTCAGTACGCGGATTATCATCGGTCAACACTATCTGGTCGCTAAGTCGTTGCGCGATACCACCCATTATGGCCCTTTTGCTCGTATCTCGATCCCCGCCGCAACCAAATACACACCACAATTTACTCTGCACGGGTATTGTATGATGTGTTGAAGTTAATGTTAATTCACTTTTCTTAACAATCGGAGCCTGCGATTCATTGTCAACAAATCCCGATCTTTGCGGCACAAGCACGTGTTGGCGTAACGCTTGTAATACATTCTCAAGGGCATCGGGTGTATGCGCATAGTCAACGACCACGACAGGCTCGGATTGATGCCGCTGCATGACCGACTGCATTCGACCTGGTAGTGCAGAAAACCCGCTTAATTGCTTAATCGCCGCAGTAATCGGTATATCTACACTAAGCAATACCGCCAATACACCGAGCAGGTTACTCGCATTAAACCGACCCAGTAACGGTGTATCGAGTTGCGCATCTCCCCAGCTAGATTGAATTGAAATCTGCATGCCGTCCCTATTTTGAGTAATAGCACTAGCAAGCACGAAATGTTTACCCGCTTTGCCCTTGCTGGTGCTATAGCTCACTTTACGCATAGTCTCTGGTAAACTCTGGAATAGTTCTTCCCCAAAGGGATCGTCAATATTGATAACCGCAGTAGTGGCTTGAAACGATTCAAAAAGTTTTCTCTTCGTGGCTCCATAGGCCTCCATGCTGCCATGATAGTCGAGATGGTCCTGGGTCAAATTTGTAAACATCGCCATCGTGAACGGGACGTTTTTGACGCGCCCTTGCTCAATGCCATGAGAAGAAACCTCCATGATGACATGCTTTGCTCCCACACTATAGAACTCGTTCAATAACCGCTGTACGGTGATAGTGTCTGGAGTGGTATGACGACTAAGCTGTAGAGATCCAATAATGCCGTTACCTAGCGTCCCGATCACCGCAGTAGTCTGAAAATTATTTAATGCCTGGGCAATGTATTGACTACAGGTGGTCTTGCCATTAGTACCCGTGATACCAACAATATTAAGTCCTAGAAGCGTTTGCGGATATAACCTTTGTATTATTATAGGTAGTTGATTGGCTAAATCAGGAATCACAATGACTGGGATTTTCGATTTAACCACCGCTATAGAGACAACACGTTGCTCACCTTTGCCGTCATGAAGTATAAACGCCGCCCCATTGAGTATCGCCGATTGACAAAATTCCACTCCATGCCCAGACTTGCCTTGCAGGGCGACGAAACCGAAACCCTGCTGTATATCTCGACTATCTAGCGCCAACCCGGTCACTGGGCACTCAGCTACACCCTTCAATAAGCTCGAGGCATCTATAATTCCATGTAACAACTCGAATAAGGAAATAGAACGATTGTCATGTTTCCTGGCCATCATTTCAAAACGCCCGACTTAGCGATGTGAATATCGTTAAGTCCTTCTCCATACAAGGCAACCTTGTCTCGTGGTGACAGTGATAATGCGTCTGGTTGAATATCCAACAACCGCAAGGCCCCGGTCATTACCTTAGAGAACACTGGAGCTGCGACACGACCGCCATAGAACTCCTTACCTTGAGGATCATCTACAATCACAACCATCACCAGGCGAGGGTTACTGGCCGGCGCCATACCGGCGAATAAGGCCACATAATGATTATCCAAATATTTGCCATCTTTTCCCAGTTTTTTGATAGTGCCGGTTTTTCCAGCAACTCGATATCCTTTAATAGCAGCCCTGTTACCCGTACCCTCAGGGGCTACCACAGATTCCATCATGGTGCGAACCTGCTTTAGATACAGCGCCTTTAAGTTAGTCTCGACACTGCGATCCGGTACATAGGACTGCCGCATTAAGGTCATAGTTTTTAAAGTGAAATCATTTGCAAATATGGTATACGCACGCGCCAATTGTAAAACGCTAATCGACGTACCATATCCATACGACAAGCTTGCCCGTTCTACCTTATTCCAGTCTGTATAATTCCTCAAATTTCCTCTAGCTTCTCCTGGAAACAGGCTGCCGGATAACTCACCAAAACCTACGGCGTTTAGGGTATCCCACATCCATTGAGGCTTGATACTTAATGCAATTTTACTAGCGCCTACATTACTAGATTTCGCAATTATTTTTTCTAAACTGATCACACCGTAATCCCGATGATCTCTTACCACTTTGCCTGAGACAACAAATCGACCCGGGCTAGTATCAATGACTGAATCTTTATTATATTTACCCGCTTGTAACCCAGCTACGACGGTAAAGGGTTTTATGGTGGAACCGGGTTCAAAAATATCGGTAATTGCCCGGTTACGTAAATGCGATTTATCAAGCTCTTCACGATTATTGGGATTAAAAGACGGATAATTTGTCATTGCAAAAATTTCCCCCGTCATGGCATCGACAACCACGACCGACCCCGAACTAGCCTGATGTTTAATGACTGCGCTCTTTATCTCTTTATAAGCAAGATATTGAATTCGTCGATCTAGACTTAATATTATGTCTTCACCCGCTTGTGGCGTTACCACACGCTCTACATTTTCTACAATCTGTCCTAAACGGTCTTTAATAACACGCTTACTACCCGAAATACCTGACAACTTTTTATTGAATGCTAGCTCAATCCCCTCTTGACCGACATCGTCAATATTGGTAAAACCCAGCACTTGAGCCGTTACCGCCCCGGCTGGATAATAACGTCTATATTCTCGCAAAAACCCCACACCGGGAATACCTAACGAGGTGATTTTTTGCACAATATCTGGTGTTACGTGCCGTTTGAGATAAATAAACTCTTTGTGTCTTCTTGAAGACAATTGCTGACGTAACGTCTTGCTGTCGGCACCCAATATCTTAGCCAAGCCATCCAAAGATACGCCGCTTTTTAGCACTTCATACGGATTCGCCCATGCAGTATCTACCGGCGTGCTTATCGCTAACGGCTCCCCATTTCTATCGGTTATCATGCCGCGATGGGCCGGTTCAACGACCACACGTAAATGCCGCGCATTACCTTGCCGTTGTAAAAATTCTTTGTCGACGATATTTAATTCAATCACGCGCATCAAAATTAACATCACAACTATAGCCAGTACACCACCCAATAAAATCACTCTGGTGGAAAACTGCGCCTTAATTTCCCGATTAATCACTGTGTCACCACAATTATCTGTATGTTCGATGGCGACTCCATTGCTAAACGACGACTGGCGATTTTTTCAACACGACCATGCGTCGTCCATGCACCTTGTTCCAGCTGTAATTTTCCCCAGTAAACGTTCATTTCATCTCGCTTGCTTAGTAATCTTTGTAGTTCCGCGAAGGACTTTCGATTTTGGTGTTTGGTATAGACCACAGCCATCGCACTGCTTAGCGCACTCAGAACTAATATAAAAATAAACATTTTTTTCAATAACGCGGCATTTGTCATAGCTCGCGCCCCAGCTGCCTCCTGGGTAAACGCTCTGCCACTCTCAGTATCGCACTGCGCGCCCGAACGTTGTTTGCAATTTCCTGATCGGAAGCTCGAATCGGTTTTCCTATGCGACGAAACGATGGATTCAACATATCCTGCGTCACAGGTAGACTTGCCGGGTATTTGTCTCCACGAACTTGTTTATTAATAAATCGCTTTACCATTCGATCTTCACCCGAATGAAAACTGATGACCACTAAACGACCGTGATTGGCCAAAACATCGACTACGTTATCTAAACAGTTTTTTAGTTCATGTAACTCTTGATTGATATATATACGTATCGCCTGAAAGCAACGTGTTGCTGGGTTCTTGTGTTTTTCCCAGGCCGGATTTGCTGCGGCGATAATTTCCGCTAACCGTCTTGTACGCGTAATGGGCATCTGCGATCTATCTTTTACAATGGCCTTGGCGATACGTTTCGAAAATTTTTCTTCGCCATACTCCTTGAACACCCCTGCAAGTTCTGACTCGGACGCTGTTGCAACCCAATCCGCAGCGCTGATACCCGTCGATGGATCCATTCTCATATCCAATGCGCCATCCATCTGAAAACTGAACCCTCGTTCAGGGTTATCCAACTGAGGCGAGGACACGCCCAAATCCATTAGCAGGCCATCGACTTGCGCGATCCAATCACACCCTTCAACCACTTGACGAATATCCTGGAATGCGCAATGCTCAATCGAGAAACGATTATCGCTTGCCACTATGGATGAGGCGTGCGCAACGGCCTCTGGATCTTTATCCAGCGCAACCAATCGACCGTTTTTTCCTAGTCGTTTTAATATAGCCTGACTATGTCCACCGCGACCAAAAGTAGCATCGATATACTTCCCATCCGACTTTATGTTTAAGGCATCAATTGTTTCCGCCAGTAGTACCGCAGAATGACCATAAGTTGATTCTTCTCCCATGACTGTGAGCAATTGATGCTTTATTCCTTTTGCGTTTGATTACTGCAACAAAAAATTGTAACGAAAAACTGTAATTAAAAACTACAACGAAAAATTTTGCAGTTCTTCCGGCAGGTCTTGATTAAAGTCGTCATCATTCATCCACTCTTCACAATTCGTATTCCACTTCTTCTCGTCCCAAAGTTCAAACTTATTACCTTGCCCTGTTAGGACGACTTGCTTCTCGATGGATGCATATTTTCTAAGCGGTGGAGGCACCAACAATCGACCGCTGGAATCCATATCGACATCCGTAGCATGCCCTAACAATAAACGTTGCAATCGACGTGAATGCTTGTTAAAACTAGATAACTTTGCCAGTTTTTGCTCAACCACTTCCCAGTCTGGTAGTGGGTATATAAGAAGACACTGCGAATGATCTACAGTTATAATCAAGTGAC
>JBGMRO010000214.1:0-2704 GCA_048061555.1 Thiohalomonadales bacterium
CGTGATGCTTTGTTTTTTAAGAAGATGTCTGGTTTTTGTGGTGTTATTGCCAATGACCACCCATGGCGGTGAATCGATGTCCGTGGACATCAAACGTTTGACCATTGAAGCGGCGACGAAGGTTGTTCATGCCGCCATGGTAGAGTGTCGCAAGAAGGGTATCCAGATAGCGGTCGCGGTGGTAGATCGAGGCGGAAATATGCAAATAGGTGCGAGAGATACACTGGCCGTAGACCTGACCTTGCGCATTGCTCGAGAAAAGGCCTATACCGCAATATCGTTTAATACGGCAACCTCTGCATTGGCAAACCGTTCGGCATCGGCCTTGGGTTCACTTGATGGGCTGGTCATGGCCGGCGGCGGACTACCGATTGATATAGGTGGGAATATATATGGTGCCGTAGGGGTGAGTGGCGCACCGTCATCGAAGACCGATGAAGCGTGTGCCCGAGCAGGTATCAATGCGATCATAGAAGATTTGGAAATGGCCGATTAGTTCTATTAGTGTCATTACCAAGGGACTTTGTCGTGCATTAGACGTCCGCAGTAGATTCAACTGATTATTTACAGGGTCGATTATTTTAGGATCATTGTCCCATGTCTCACTAAAAATTGTTTAGAACTTTCTACGCGGCATTTATATGTTTTGCAAGCTCACGTAAAAATTCAGGATCTTCGAGCAACTGAGCTTTTAGTGTTTCGAGGTTAGCTGGATTTTCTGACTCGATTGCCTTACGTATTGTCTGATTAATTTGTGTTTGGTACGGTAGAGCACCAGGTTGCTCAGCGGCATGTTTAAAATAATCGACCACATCTTGGTCTAGCGATATCGTAATGCGTACTTTCGCCTGCTTAACATCTTCACCTTGCAGGCCAGGTAAAACACCACGGCGCTTTACTTTCAATTTCTTTAAATCATATTCCTCGCGCATAGTCTTCTGCCTCACGTTTAGTGGATTTACGAGCGGAGATAATTCGGACGGTATCCTCTCTCAGGGTGAACACAACCAAAAGCAATCGCGCTTGGTTGGAGTGACCCAGTAAAATTTCCCTATCTTCATCGTCACTGTGGTCGGGGTCATAAAAGATCACTTGCTGAGGATCATAAAAACACGTCAGCGCCTCACTAAAGCTAACACCATGTTTTTGTTGATTATTCAGCGCCTTGTCTTCATTCCATTCAAAGTGCATAAAGTATGTATAGCATGCACATTATAGCAAAAGCAAGGGGTTTTTACAGTCAGCTATGAGGAATTGCTAGAAGAATTAAAGTCGCATGGCAAATTATAGCCTATCATTCAAAAAATCGGTTTCTAAAGGTGATCAAGCAAGTAATGAACATCATGGTAGTAACAGCAATCATTCACACTAGTGCAAGGTATAATGAATTTTAAGTAACCTGATGAGAAAAGTATTAGTGGGGATATGCGAGCCAATACCATCGTCGTCATAATCGAGTGGGTGATGAACGTATACTTGGGGAAGAAATTAGCTGGGATTGACAGCGACGCAGCTAGTGCTAAGGCTAAACATATCAACAACGGCAGTGGCCAAGGCGACTATAAAAGGAAGGCAATATGAGTTGGAAACAGGTGCGACTTTAGATGGGTTTAGTTGAGTTCCTAAGTTCTCAGTGTCCCCCCATAGCTGCATATTGCTGGTGTCCCACGATTGCAAAGTTTTTATGCTTCAGTGAGTGAAAATTTCTTTACATCATCAATGAAGTCAATGTACACCTTAAACTCATCGATACCTGAATATCTAGAACAAACTATTTCTAATTTTTCTACGTAACCCAGGGACTCATCAAGACGATCGACCTTACCCAAATCAATTGCTGCGTTATAAAGGCCCCTGACCAGTGCTAGTTGTATTTCAGTATTATCTGGAAAAGAGCTGGCCACCTGTTCTATTTGTGGCAAGTAACCCAGGGACTCATCAAGACGACCGGCATTACCCAAATCAATTGCTGCGTTAACAAGGCCCCTGACCAGTGCTAGTTGTATTTCAGCATTGTCTGGAAAAGATCGGGCCACCTGTTTTAATTGTGGTAAGTAGACCAGGGACTCATCAAGACGATCGGCCTTACCCAAACCAAATGCTGCGTTAACAAGGCTCATGACCAGTTGCAGTTGTATTTCAGCATTGTCTGGAAAAGAGCGGGCCACCTGTTCTATTTGTGGAAAGTAACTCAGGGACTCATCAAGACGATCGGCATTACCCAAATCAATTGCTGCGTTAACAAGGCCCCTGACCAGTGCTAGTTGTATTTCAGCATTGTCTGGAAAAGAGAGAGCCACCTGTTCTATTTGTGGTAAGTAACCCAGGGACTCATCAAGACGTTCAGCCTTACCCAAATCAATTGCTGCGTTAACAAGACCCCTGATCAGTCGTAGTTGTATTTCAGCATTGTCTGGAAAAGAGCGGACCACCAGTTTTAATTGTGTTAAGTAACCCAGGGACTCATCAAGACGATCGGCATTACCCAAACCAAGCGCTGCGTTAACAAGGCCCCTGATCCGTTGCAGTTGTATTTCAGCAATGTCTGGAAAAGAGCTGGCGACCTGTTCTATTTGAGGTAAGTAGCCCAGGGACTCATGAAGACGACCGGCATTACCCAAACCAAGTGCTGCGTTAACAAGGCCCGTGACCAGTTGCAGTTGTATTTCAGTATTGTCTGGAAAAGAGCTGGCCACCTGTTCTA
>JBGMRO010000214.1:2804-6676 GCA_048061555.1 Thiohalomonadales bacterium
ACCAGTTGCAGTTGTATTTCAGTATTGTCTGGAAAAGAGCTGGCCACCTGTTCTAATTGTTTAATGACTATTTTTAATTGAGGAATTTTCGATTCGCCGTAATAATAAGCAGTTGTATACAAAAGGGCTGAAATAATTAAGTTATTGCTAGCTGACTTATTATCGTGGGTTTGTAAAAGAGCTAACCAATTCAACAACGGGCTTGTACTATCAACAAAATCCATAACGCAGCGTGCAATAACTTGCGCACATGCCACTTTTTTATATGACCAAGCAGCAAACAAGATGTTTTTCGTTCTATCGGGCGAAAAATCTCCGTCGATTAAGTTATCCAATAGAAAATATTCACCAAAAATATCTGGTTCTAACGCAAACGCTTTATGTTGGCGGCTTTGTATTTTTAATTGCCTAGCAATGGTTTCAAAATTATCGAGTTGAATAAGTTGATAATGCTTGATTGTATCGATAATTTCACATTTGTCGTTTGTAAAATCCAATCCGCCGCATAGGGTGGCCAAGGCAAATATCGTTTTACACTCTTCTAGCTGGTTAGCATTGAGCTCAAATTGTCTTTGCCACATCTCCTGTTCTCTTACTAAGTGACGTTGCAACAAGTCCTTGATTCGCCATTTGCGAATACCGTCATAACCTTCTGTTGTGATCGTTACCGCGACGATGGCTATGAACAACGGTCTACCATGGTCCGTTATCTCTTCGAGTGTGTGCCAAAATGGATCGGTGTTATTCTCGGGTAAGGATTGATAAGGTTTGCCTGTGGCCTTTAAAAAAAGCCGCAGCAGCGTATGCTGATGAGCGGGTTTTAATGGCGCTAATGTAAGTAATTTTTCGTTATGCAAATATTTTTTACGAATATCTCCTTCATTTCTTTCGGGTAATAATTCTTTCCACCAAGGTTGATCTTTGGTGTGGCGTTCTATGAGTAAAACACGAACCGGGTAGTAAAAATCGTCCCGATTGCGTATCAGTGCATCCAATAATTTCGCTATTTGGCTACCGTATGCTGCCGCATAATCGATCATTATGAACGTGGCGTTGGATGGCCGCCATTGACGAAGATCTGTCTTCTCCAGTTGTTCGTGTTGTAAAAATCCGCAGTCCCAATAGCTTTCCAATTTAATCGCACTTTCTAGAGCCAATCGACTTTTACCAATGCCACCGTCACCGACCAGTACCCACCATTGAAATACGTCGTCCAAACTATAAAATTCGCTGAGTTGCTGTTGCTCTGAGTTACGTCCGATTAATTTTGTCTGCCGGCGTCGAAACCTAAACCATGAAAAATTAGTCTCGTTAGTATCACTAAGTTCATCGATATCCAGTGTTAAATCCAACGTAGGCGTTAGATATTTTTGCAGGGATTGTAGATCGTTTGACAATACATTGAGCAGATTATGAGTTTGTTCATTGCCTGCACTCAAAGCAACCCAGGCTTTTTGATGGTCATCCAGTTCTTGCCATTGTACATCGTCGGCCATCAATTGATTCGCCGATTCTGTGCATTTTAATATCGCGTCAACTTTTTTCTTACGATTTAGAATAATTTGTTGACTGGACTTGCTGTCTTTGACTTTGGCAAGAAGAAGTGTTGAAATATCAGTAGTGAGCATTCGGTAGGGTTTGATTTGACTGCTGAGTTTCTGGTGAAGTTTGTCCATCCACGCTGCCCCGACTTTCTGTCCTGCCTTTCTTGCGCGAGACAGCACCCAGGGAGACAGTTTTTTAACCAGCAAACGTGCTATCGACCTATTGATTCCTAAATCATCGTGAATCCATTCAACTAATTGATCCGAGCTTTCTTTTGAAGAAAAAAAGTCGGTGAATTCCGTCAGCCGATTAACGGCAATATCAAATTCAGATTCTTGATTTTCAGTCATAAGTGGGTCGTCTGTTATTTTTATACAGTGCAGAAGTTTTTCACTGCCCAGAGCCCAAAAAAACGGTTTTTTTCGTATTTTGGCATACTGGTAAATTGGGCTTGTTATCCCTTTGATATTAGTACAATTTACTGGTTTTGCTAATCAAAGTTCAATTAATATGAAAGTGGAAGTATATTTCGAACTACTGCATCATTAGTTTCGGTTATTCATGAAAATTGGGTATGAACGAATAAGCAGCAAAGATCAAAATTTCAGGCTGCCGAACGATGCTCTTAACGCCGCAAGTGATGATCGTATATACACAGAGGTGGTCGGCAGTGCCAAGAAAAACAGAGATGATGTGTTCGTGGTATGGAAGCTTGATCGCTTGGGCTGGTCGCCCAAGCATTTCGTAGCGCTGATAGAAAATTTGATGAAAAACGACGTGGGGTTCAAAAGCACTAATGACCCCATTGATACGACATGGCCTCAAGGTCGACTTATTTTCAATATCTTTGCATCACTGGCGGAGTTTGAACGCAACTTGATTTAAGAGCGAACCATCGCGGGTTTTACTGTCGCCAGAGCACACGATCGAAAAGGAGGACGATCCAAGGGTCTTTCGAAAGAGGCAGAACCAGCCGCAATGGCTGCCGAAACCTTATACAAGGAAAGTAGTAGCGTTTAGTAAATAGTTGACTGTATGGTGGTAAAGCTAATTGCACCACTCCAAATTGAACAGCATATAACCCCGGTGCTCGAAAAAGCTTTCCTAATAGTTAGTTTTCAGGTAACAACTCATCCCCTACAGCGTTTCATGTGGGCACAAAAAACGTGCCCACCCTACCATTTAGCTCAACCTTAAGACGGTTTTTGTAGGGTGGGCACATCTTTTTGTGCCCACATGTCAATCTAGATCTCAATACCTAAATTTTAACATCATCTCTTGTTTGGTCTTAAAATTAGAAAAAACGAAAAAATTTTGTAATGTAGTCCGTCTAGATTACTCAAACGCCTGTTGTTCAGCTTGCAGGTAAGTCCAGCTTGAATTTCGTCCGGCAAGGTCTTTAAAATTTTCCAGTTTTGAAAATGCGGATTGGTCCAGACTCGCCATTGCATCATCAATCGATTGATCATTCTCGACCGCCTTGCTCATGTGTGTGTAAAGTGTTGAAAGGTACTGGTAGGTCGGAAAGTCAAATGCGCTCAATTTCGCCGGTTTTCCGTGACCCGGTATAAATGTATAGTCAACGTATTGTTTTAGGTTCTGATAGGCTTGCAACCAATGCCTGACATCGCTATCGGGCGTTATCGCCAGTAGGCGGCCGCCGTAAAGAATATCTCCAGAAAAGACAACACGGTCGTGGGGAACAACCACAATTAGTGAGTTTGCTGTGTGGTTTGCACCACTGGGAATCAGTGATATTTTTATATTACCACCAAGATCTAGATCTTTTTGTGCCTCTAGCTGTGTGCTCGGTGCAGGTGGAGGCTTGATGCTACCACTGGGTCGTTCAAGTACTGTTTCTATACGTGCCGCGAAATCAGCAGACAACTGTTTCATACGTTCGGCTTCTTCATGGGTCGATATCGTCTCTGCACCTTGCTTTTGAAATACGCCATTACCAAAAAACCGATGCGGTTGTGAATTGGTATTGATAACGTATTTTATAGGCAATGAGGACAATTTTCCGATATACACCAGCATCTCCTTGGCCATCTCCGGTGTATAACCTGAATCGATGACAGCGATAGCCTTAGTACCCATGACGAATCCCAAGTTCATTCGAAAACCATTGTTTTCTTTACTAGGGCCTCCATAAGGGCCGATCCAGGCGTAGACGTGTTCTGATATTTGGTCAGGTGTGGGCAATATGTCGGCTCTGGCTAGTGTGCCTTGTAGCATGACTCCCTCGATAGACAATGCCGCTATAAGGAGTAGAAAATTTTTCATGGTTGTGACCTCGCAGTGTTGATTTCTAAATATTAAGTGTT